>DATLGW010000109.1:0-11519 GCA_035540315.1 Burkholderiaceae bacterium
TCGCCAGCCTGCGCGAGTCGGAGCGCGAACCGACGCTGCTGGTGAACCCGGACGACGCGGCGGCCCGCGGCATTGCCGACGGCGCGCAGGTGCGCGTGTTCAACGATCGCGGCAGCCTGCAGCTGACCGCGCGGGTCAGCGACCGGATCCGTCCGGGCGTCGTTTCCGGCGCCGGCATCTGGTGGCACAAGTTCTCGCCGGGCGGACGCAACGTGAACGCGGTGACGTCGCAGGCGCTGACCGATCTGGGGGCTGCCGCCACGTTCTACGATTGCCTGGTGGAGGTCAGTGCCGTTGACTGAGAAAAAGACCGAACGCAGGTCGGGCAGGCGGCGAATGCGCAGACTGGCTGCGGCGATGCTGGCGGCGGCCGTGCTGGGCGGCTGCGTGGCGGCCGGCGAGCACCTGGGCTACTACTGGCAGTCGGCCAGCGGCCATCTGCGGATCCTGCGGCAGGCCGAGCCGATCGAAACGCTGATCGCGCGCGGCGACGTCGATCCGAAGCTGCGGGTGCGGTTGCAGCTGGTGTCGGAGATCCGCGGATTCGCGAGCCGCGAGCTCGGACTGCCGGACAACGGCAGCTATACGCGTTATGCCGATCTGCAGCGCCCGTACGTGCTGTGGAACGTGTTCGCGACGCCCGAGCTGTCGATGAAGCTGCAGCAGTGGTGCTTTCCGGTCGCCGGCTGCGTCAGCTACCGCGGCTACTACGACCAGGCGCAGGCGCAGCACTACGCGCAGCAGCTGCGCGACGCGGGACTGGAGGCGCACGTCGCCGGCGTCCCCGCGTACTCGACGCTGGGGTGGTTCGACGACCCGGTGCTGTCGACGTTCGTCCACTATTCCGAAGGCGAGCTGGCGCGGCTGATCTTCCACGAGCTCGCGCACCAGCTGATCTTCGTTGCCGGCGACACCACGTTCAACGAATCGTTCGCCACCGCGGTCGAGGAGATCGGGGTCGAGCGCTGGCTTGCCGCCCGCGCCGATCCTCAGCTGAAGGAGGTGCACCGGCAGCGCGTTGCGCGCAAGCACGATTTCGTGTCGCTGTTGCGTCGCTATCGCGGCGAGCTCGGCGCGATGTACGGGCTCGCCATTCCCGACGAGGAGAAGCGCCAGCGCAAGAGCAAGCTGTTCGATGCGTTGCGGCACGACTATGCGGCGCTGCGGCACGACTGGGGCGGCTTCAGCGGCTACGACCGCTGGTTCGCGCAGCCGCTGACGAATGCGCACCTGGCGGCAGTGGGAACCTACAATGAGCTGGTGCCGGCGTTTCGTGCGATGCTCGCGCGCCGCGACGGCGACCTGCCGGCGTTTTTCGCCGACGTGCGCCGGCTGGCTGCGCTGCCCAAGGAGCAGCGGACCGCGCAGCTGCGCGAAATCACGCCGGCGCCTGCGATCCGGCACGCCGGCGTCGACGACCGCTCGCCGGCAGGGGACAGCTGATGGAACGATTCTGGCTCGCGCACTATCCGGCCGGCGTGCCGGCCGACATCGATCCGACGCAGTACGAGTCGCTGACCCAGCTGATCGACGACGCGTTCTCGCGCTACGCCGATCGCAACGCATATTCGAGCCTGGGCAAGACGATGACGTTCCGCCAGGTCGACGACGCGTCGCGCGCAGTCGCCGCATGGCTGCAATCGCGCGGGGTGGCCAAGGGCGCTCGCGTCGCGATCATGATGCCGAACGTGCTGCAGTATCCGATCGCGCTCGCCGGGGTGCTGCGCGCCGGATGCGTCGTCGTCAACGTGAACCCGCTGTACACCGCGCGCGAGCTCGAGCATCAGCTGAAGGATTCCGGCGCCGAGGCGATGTTCGTGCTGGAGAACTTCGCGCACACGCTGCAGCAGGTGCAGGCACGCACGCAGGTCAAGCACGTGGTCGTCGCCAGCATGGGCGACATGCTGGGCGTCAAGGGGGTGGTGGTCAACCTGGTCGTGCGCCGCGTGAAGAAGCTGGTGCCGCCGTATCAGCTGCCGGGATCGGTGCGGTTCCCGGCAATGCTGGCCGAGGGGCGGCGGCAGACGTTCTCGCCGGTCGCCGTCGCGCGCGACGACCTGGCGTTCCTGCAGTACACCGGCGGCACGACCGGTCTGTCCAAGGGCGCGATGCTGCTTCATCGCAACGTCGTCGCGAACGTGCTGCAATCCGAGGCGTGGCTGCAGCCGGCGCTGTCGAATTCCAGGAAGGGGCCGCCGCCCGAGCAGCTCGTGTTCGTGTGCGCCTTGCCGCTGTACCACATCTTCGCGCTGACGGTGTGCGGACTGCTGGGGCTTCGCACCGGGGGCATGAACATCCTGATCCCGAATCCGCGCGATCTGCCTGCAGTCGCCAAGGCGCTGAAGGGTCAGCCGTTCCACCTGTTCCCGGCCGTCAACACGCTTTACAACGCGCTCGAGCAGAACGAGGAGTTCCGCAAGCTCGATTTCTCGGGGCTGCGGATCTCGATGGGCGGCGGCATGGCGGTGCAGAAGGCGGTCGCCGACCGCTGGCTGAAGCTGACCGGCTGCCCGATCTGCGAAGGCTACGGCCTGTCTGAGACGTCGCCGGTGGCCACAGCGAATCCGGTGACGACCGAGGCGTACACCGGCACGATCGGTCTGCCGATTCCGTCGACCGAGGTCGCGATCCTCGACGACGACGGCAAGCCGGTGCCGCTCGGGCAGCGGGGCGAGATCGCGATCCGCGGGCCGCAGGTGATGGCCGGATACTGGCAGCAGCCGGCCGAGACCGCGCGCGTGATGACCGCCGACGGCTTCTTCAAGACCGGCGACATCGGCGTGATGGACGAGCGCGGCTTCGTGAAGATCGTCGATCGCAAGAAGGACATGATCCTGGTATCGGGCTTCAACGTGTACCCGAACGAGGTCGAGGACGTGGTCGCGATGCACCCGGGCGTGCTCGAATGCGCGGCAGTCGGCGTTCCCGACGAGCGCTCGGGCGAGGCGGTCAAGCTGTTCGTGGTCAAGCGCGACCCGGCGCTGACCGAAAAGGACGTGCTCGATCACTGTGCGGCGCAGCTGACGAACTACAAGCGCCCGAAGCACGTCGAATTCCGCAGCGAGCTGCCGAAGACGAACGTCGGCAAGATCCTGCGGCGCGAGCTGCGCGACCAGGCGGTGCGCGCAGCAGCCTGACGGCGGTCGAAGGCGCCAAGCAGGGCCCCGCCTTGCAGGTCAGGCGGACCCTTCCGAGTTCCCCGGCTGCTTGAGCCGGAACCGCTGCAGCTTGCCGGTCTCGGTGCGCGGCAGCGTGTCGCGGAACTCGATCGCGCGCGGATACTTGTACGGCGCGATCGTTCGCTTGACGTGGTCCTGCAGCGCCTGCACCAGCCCCTGGCTGGCGACCATGCCCGGCTTGAGCACGATGAACGCCTTGACGATCTGGCCGCGCTCGGGGTCGGGCACGCCGACCACACCGCATTCGGCGACCGCATCGTGCGCGAGCAGCGCCGCTTCGACCTCGGGCCCGGCGATGTTGTAGCCGGCCGAGATGATCATGTCGTCGGAGCGGGCCTGATAGAAGAAGTAGCCGTCCTCGTCCATCGTGAACGTGTCGCCGGTGAGGTTCCAGCCGTCGCGCACGTAGTCGCGCTGGCGCGGATCGGCGAGGTAACGGCAGCCGGTGGGTCCCTTGACCGCGAGCCGCCCGATCTCGCCCGGCGGCAGCGGATTCATCTGCGCGTCGACGATCTGCGCGCGATAGCCCGGAACGACCTTGCCGATCGCGCCGCGGCGCACGTCCTCGGGCGGGCTCGAGATGAAGATGTGGATCATCTCGGTCGCGCCGATGCCGTCGATGATCTCGATGCCGGTCGCCTGCTTGAACGCCTGCCGTGTCGCATCGGGCAGCGCCTCGCCGGCCGACACGCATTTCGCGAGCGACGACAGGTCGTAGTCGCGCGCGATCTGCGCCATCTGCCGGTAGAACGTCGGCGCGGTGAAGCACACGGTCGCGCGGTGGCGCTGGATCGCCTCCAGCAGCGTCTGCGGCGTCAGCCGCTCGAGCAGCAGAGTCGAGGCGCCCACCCGCATCGGAAAGCACAGCATGCCGCCGAGCCCGAACGTGAACGCCAGCGGCGGCGTGCCGCAGAAGACGTCGTCGGCGGTCGGCCGCAGCACCGAACGCGGGAACAGGTCGCACATCGCGATCACGTCGCGGTGGAAGTGCATCGTCCCCTTCGGACGCCCGGTCGTGCCCGACGTGAATGCGATCAGCGCGACATCGTCGACTGCGGTGTCGCAGGCGACGAACGAAGGCGGCTTGCGCTGGCACAGGTCCTCGAGCGAACCGGGATTGGCCCGGCGGCCGTCGCCGTCGTTGAACCAGACGATGTCCTGGAGCACCGGGCAGCGGCCGGCCGCAGCGAGCAGCTCATCCTTGAGCCGCACGTCGCACAATGCGGCCCGGATCTGCGCCTTCTCGATGATCGGCTCGAGCTCGGCCGCGCGCAGCAGCGGCATCGTCGCGACCGCGATCAGCCCGGCCTTGACGACCGCGAACCAGCACGCGGCCATCATCGGGTGGTTCGCGCCCCGCAGCAGCACCCGATTGCCGGGAACCAGGCCCAGGTCCTCGGTCAGCACCCGCGCGATCCGGTCGACCTGCGCCTGCAGCTGCCGATACGTGCACACGGCGTCGTCGGTGCGCAGCGCGATGCGCTCGCCGTGGCCGGCCGCGACGGTCGCATCGAGCAGCTCGACCGCGGCGTTCATCCGGTCCGGGTACCGGACCTCGGGCACATCGAGCAGGAACTCCGGCCATTCCTCGCGCGGCGGCAGGTTGTCGCGGGCGAACGTGTCGACATGCGCACTTCGGATCATCGACGCTCCTTGATGCACGATGCACGGTACGCGCAGCATGCGCTGCAAGCTCAACGACGGTCGCCCAGCAGCTCGCGGGCGATGATCAGCTTCTGCACTTCGGTGGCGCCCTCGTAGATGCGCAGCGAGCGCACCTCGCGGTACAGGCTTTCGACGATCGAGCCCTTGCGAACGCCGAGCCCGCCGAGCATCTGCACCGCCCGGTCGACGACGGCCTGCGCATGTTCGGTCGCGGTCATCTTGGCCATTGCCGCCTCGCGCGTCGTGCGCTCGCCCAGCACGTCGCGCCGCCACGCCGCCCGGTACGTCAGCAGCATCGCCGAATCGATCATCGTCGCCATGTCGGCGAGCGCCGCCTGCGTCAGCTGGAAGTCGGCCAGTTTGCCGCCGAACATCGGGCGCGCCTGCGCGTGCGCGATCGACTCCGCGAGCGCTCGGCGCGCGAATCCGATCGCCGCCGCGGCCACCGACGCGCGAAAGATGTCGAGCGTGCGCATCGCCAGCTTGAATCCCTCGCCGATTTCGCCCAGCAGCCGATCTGCCGGAATCCGGCAGTCGTCGAAATCGAGCGTGGCCAGCGGATGCGGCGCGACGATATCGATCCGCTCCGCGATCTTCAATCCCGGCGCATCGGCATCGACGACGAACGCGGAGATGCCGTGCGCACCGGGCTCGTCGGACGTGCGCGCGAACACGCAGTAGAAGTCGGCGATGCCGCCGTTGGAGATCCACGTCTTGCGCCCGTCGAGCCGCCACGCATCGCCGTCGCGCCGGGCGCGGGTCGTCATCGCGGCGACATCGGAGCCCGCCTGCGGCTCCGACAGCGCGAACGCGGCGATCGCGCGGCCGGCAGCGACTGCCGGCAGGTAGCGCTCGCGCAGCGGTTCGGCGCCGCCGAGCGCGATCGCGCCGCTGCCCAGGCCCTGCATCGCGAACGCGAAGTCGGCCAAGCCGTCGTGGCGCGCGAGCGTCTCGCGCAGCAGGCACAGCGAGCGCGACTCGAGCTCGTTCAGCGCGCCGCCGTGGCGCCCCGGCACGCAGTAGCGCAGCCAGCCGGCGGCGCCGAGCTCGCGCACCAGCCAGCGGCAGGCGGCATCGGTGTCGGCGTGATCGAGCGCCGCCAGCCGCTCCTTCGCCCAGCGATCGACGTCGCGGGCGAGCTCGGCGTGCCGCGGCTCGAAGAAGGGCAGCTGCAGATCGCGCGGATCGGTCATCGCCAGGGTCTCCTCGCGGACGCGCGCCGTAGCGCGCACAAACGGTCAATCGCCTTCGAACTCGGGCCGACGCTTGGCGACGAATGCCTGGTACGCCCGTTCGAAGTCGCGCGTCTGCATGCAGATCGCCTGCGCCTGCGCCTCGGCCTCGATCGCCTGCTCGATCGACATCGACCACTCCTGGTGCAGCATCGTCTTCGTGATTCCGTGCGCGAACGTCGGCCCGGTGGCGAGCTCGATCGCCAGCTGACGCGCCTGCGCGAGCAGATCCTCGCCGGCGATCAGCCGGTTGAAGAAACCCCAGGCGAAGCCCTCGTCGGCGCTCATCGTGCGCCCGGTGAACAGCAGCTCCGCCGCGCGCCCCTGGCCGATCAGCCGCGGCAGCATCGCGCAGGCGCCCATGTCGCAGCCGGCGAGGCCGACGCGGGTGAACAGGAATGCGGTCCTGGCCGCCGGCGTCCCCAGCCGCAGGTCGCTCGCCATCGCGATGATCGCGCCGGCGCCGGTGCACACGCCGTCGACCGCCGCGATGATCGGCTGCGGGCAGCGCCGCATCGCCAGCACCAGATCGCCGGTCATCCGCGTGAACTCGAGCAGCTGCGGCATCGGCATCGCGACCAGCGGCCCGATGATCTCGTGCACGTCGCCGCCCGAGCAGAAGTTGCCGCCGGCGCCGGTGACCACGACCGCCTTCACGTCGGTCGCGTAGGTCAGCGCGCGGAACAGATCGCGCAGCTCCGCATACGAGTCGAACGTCAGCGGGTTCTTGCGCTGCGGCCGGTTCAGCGTGACGGTCGCGACCGGCCCGTCGACGTCCCAGCCGAAATGGCGCGCCGCGTAGTCGCCGAACGTGCGGCGCACCTCGCGGTTCAGCGGGTTCGGTGTCGCAGTCATCGTTTCTCCACGATGCCCGGCGCTGCCGCCGGGCGTGAACGCAGTCCGGACTTGAGCTTGCCGAGCAGCCCCAGCAGCTGCTGCTGCTCGTCGCGCGACAGCGCATTCATCAGCTGCACGACCCATTCCTCGTGGCCGGCCGCCATGTCCTCGAACCGGCGCTGCCCCTGCGGCGTCAGCCGCAGCAGCGTCGCACGCCGGTCGCCCGCGACCGCCTCGCGCGCGAGCAGCCCTTCTTTCTCCAGCTGATCGGCCAGCGCCGTCACGTTGCCGCCGGTCACCATCAGCCGCCGCGACAGCTCGCTCATCTTCAGCCCCGGCTGCGCGCGGTACAGCTGGGCGAGCAGGTCGAATCGCGGCAGCGTCGATTCGAACTCGCGCCGCAGCGCCTGCCGCACGCTGCTCTCGATCAGGTTCGTGCAGGTCAGCAGTCGCAGCCACAGCTTCAGCGCGACATGATCGTCCGGCGCGATCCGCGATTCATGATCGGACTCAACGAGTACGTCGGCCATCGGCGAAGAAAAAGCGCAAAGGAGGGCAGGGCACGGCGAGCACGCCGTGCGGGTAGTTTACTTCTGAATAAATCGCACTTGAAGGACCCGACGCGACGGCGGCGCGGCAGCCGGCACGGCAGACAAAAAAAACCGCCCCGAAGGGCGGTTTCTCCAAGCCAGGGCCGCTTAGAAAACGTGCCGCAGGCCCAGGTAGAACTGGTTGACGTCCTGGCCAGCCACCGGAGCAGGCAGGTTCGCCAGCGCCGAGCCGGTGAACAGCGCGTATTGGCCTGCGGCCTTGTTGTCCAGACGCGCATACGATACGCCGACCGAGGTGCGACGCGACAGCGGATAGTCGTAGCCGACCGTGATCAGCGTGGCGTCGGTGTTCGCCAAGGTCGCGCCCGCGCCGGTCTTCACGCGACGAGCCGACGTGTAGGTCGCCAGGATCGTGCCGGGGCCGGCCTGGAACGTCAGCGGCACCGAGAACGCATCGCGTTCCGCGTCGGCGGCCGCGGTCGCTCCGACCACCTCGGCGCGGTCCCAGGTCAGGCCGACCGAGCCGATGCCGAAGTTCCACTTGGCGGTCGCGCGAACCGCTTCCTGGCCGCCGCGAACGGCGCCTTCGGTGCGGGCACGCCAGTAGCCGGCGCCGGCGAAGATCGGGCCGGCCGCGTAGGTCAGTTCGGCCATCCACGCGTCGCCGCGGTTCGCCGCCGAGCCGACGCCGCGGTTGCCTTCCTCGCCGAACGGCGCGAACGAGTAGGCGACGCCGGCGCCGAAGCCGCCGAACTTCGGCGTGTCGTAGCGGATCGCGTTCATCGTCCGGCTGGCCGAGGCGATCGCGCCGCCGGGCGAGTTCACGTACGACAGGATGCCGACGTTCCAGTGGGTCAGCGGAACTGCGCGGGCGGCGAACTCGTCAGTGCCCAGCGTGTAGTACAGATCCTGCTTGCCCAGCAGCAGCCGGCCGAAGCCGCCTTCCAGACCGACGAACGTCGCGCCGGTACCGATCTGCTGCGAGGTCAGCGCGCCGCCGGCCTGCGCGTTGTCGTCCATGCGGAAGCGAGTGTCGACCTGGAACAGCGCGCGCAGCCCGCCGCCGAGGCCTTCGCTGCCGCGGATGATGAAGCGCGACGAACCGTCGATCAGCGCCCACTGCCGGCCGCCGGCGGCCGTGCCGGCCGCGCCGACCGTCTGATAACGCGTGTTCGCAATACCGGTCTTCAGGATACCCGTCAGCACGACGCTGGTGTCTTGCGGCGCGCCCTGGGCTTGGGCCATTGCGGGCAGCGCGGCCGCGACTGCCACTGCGAGAAGCGATTTTTTCATTGATCAATCTCCTAAGTTTCTGGGTTCCATTCGGAACTGGCTGGTCCAGCGCCGTAACCTCCCGAGACTCACATTCCCCGGACAGAAGTCGAAGGGTATTTTCGCGAAAAAACCCGGGGGGGCAAAGCAGAAGCGAGAATTGGCGCGGCTTTTCCGCCACCTTGTCGCAAAGGCACAACAGGCGGAAGAGCGGTCGCCGGCGCGTGATCTGCGGCGGGTTCTGAAAGATCTGCGGTAAGCTCAGGATCGGCAACGAACACTGCGTTTCGACACGATGGATCGGCCTCCGCGCGCTGCTGATCGCGATTCGCCGTCGCGCCCGATGCGTCGGCTTGGCACGAGCGACCAGTGCGTCGCTGCATTCGATCGCGCGCTCGCGGCGGTTTTCGGCACCCCGAGCGCGCGGCGCCCGCGGCCGCGCCCCCCAGCTGCGGCGTCCGGCGCGGGCGCAGCGCTGGACCCGTCGCAGCGCCGGCTCTCGGGCGCGCTGATGCGGGTCAATCACGTCGGCGAAGTCTGCGCGCAGGCGCTGTACGAAGGGCAGGCGGCGACGGCTCGCGATCCGCAGCTGCGGCGGTACTTCCGCGAGGCCGCGCAGGAAGAGGCCGACCACCTCGCCTGGACGCGCGAACGGCTCGACGAGCTGTCGGACTCGCCGTCGCTGCTGAACCCGCTGTGGTATGCGGGGGCCTTCGCGCTCGGCGCGCTCGCCGGCCGCGCCGGCGACCGCTTCTCGCTAGGGTTCATGATCGAGACCGAGCGCCAGGTCGAGGAGCACCTGGCCGGGCACCTGGATCGGCTGCCGGCGTCAGATGCCGCGTCGCGCGCGATCGTCGAGCAGATGAAGCGCGACGAGGCCGCGCATGCGCAGGCGGCGCGCTCGCTGGGCGGCAGCGAGATCGCGGCGCCGCTGAAGGCGGCGATGCGCGCCGCCGCGCGGGTGATGACGGTCACCGCGCACCGGCTGTAGCGCCGGGCGCGCCGCCACCATCAGTCCTCGACGATCTCCCAGCTCAGCGACAACGTCGCCGTCTTCGCGAGCATCGCCGAGGCCGAGCAGTACTTGTCGTGCGACAGCCGCACCGCGCGCTCGACCAGATTCGGCTTGAGCTGCCGGCCGCGGACGACGAAATGGAAGTCGATGCGCGTGAACACCTTCGGATCCGCCTCGGCGCGTTCGGCCTGCAGCCGGCATTCGCAGCCACGGACGTCCTGGCCGTTCTTGCGCAGGATCACGACCACGTCGTAGGCGGTGCACCCGCCAGTGCCGGCCAGCACCACCTCCATCGGCCGCGGCGCCAGGTCACGGCCGCCGCCTTCGGGCGCGCCGTCCATCAGCAGCGCATGGCCGCTGCCGGTTTCGGCGACGAAGCCCATCGTGCCCGGGCCGGTCCAGCGGATCAGACATTCCATGATTCTGCAACTTTTCCGGTGCGATTTTGCATCGCGAAAAAATAGCCGGCGGCCGGTGCCGACCAGCAACGGCTGTGGCTCCGAAACCCGCATGGATGCTGGGTTAGAGAGTCTATTCCAATATTTTCTTGCACAGCACCATTTCGGCTGGTATAGTTCACTCAACGGTTGCGCAATTGGCAACCGACCGCTGTCTCCTCCACCCTCCTCCTTTGGTGGATTAAGCCCGAGTCTAACCACTCGGGCTTTTTTTGTTCGGTGCCGGCTTTTTGACGGGTGGGCCGTGAACCGGCTATGATATCGGGCTTCGCCGGATTTTCATCAAATGAAGACTTTTTCAGCCAAACCGCACGAGGTCCGACGCGACTGGTACCTGGTCGATGCGACCGACAAGGTGCTTGGGCGACTGGCCGCGGAAATCGCGTCGCGCCTGCGCGGCAAGCACAAGCCGGAGTTCACGCCGCACGTGGACACGGGCGATTTCATCGTCGTCGTCAACGCGTCGCGGTTGCGGGTGACGGGAAACAAGCCGCATCAGAAGAAGTATTTCCGGCACAGCGGCTATCCGGGCGGCATCTACGAGACGAACTTCGAGAAGATGCAGGCGCGGTTTCCCGGGCGGGCGCTGCAGAAGGCAGTCCGCGGAATGCTGCCGAAGGGGCCGCTGGGCTACGCGATGCTGAAGAAGCTGAAGGTGTACGCGGAGCCGACCCACCCGCACGCGGCCCAGCAGCCGCGCCCGCTGGAGATCTGACGGCGCGCGCGCCGTCCCCGCACAGACAGGATGATCGCAGATGATCGGTGACTACTATTACGGGACCGGCCGCCGCAAGACGTCGGTGGCGCGGGTGTTCCTGAAGAAGGGCAACGGGCGCGTGCTGGTGAACGACAAGCCGCTCGACGAGTATTTCGCCCGCGAAACCGGCCGGATGATCGTTCGCCAGCCGCTGGAGCTGACCGGGCACGTCGGCAGCTTCGACATCCAGGTCAACGTCGCCGGCGGCGGCGAATCCGGGCAGGCGGGCGCGGTTCGCCACGGCATCACCCGGGCGCTGATCGATTACGATTCGACGCTGAAGTCGTCGCTGTCGGCGGCGGGGCTGGTCACCCGCGACGCGCGCGAGGTCGAGCGCAAGAAGGTCGGTCTGCACAAGGCGCGCCGGCGCAAGCAGTTCTCGAAGCGCTGAGCGGCCGCGCGCTGCTGTCCTCCAGACCGCCTGCCGCGACGCTGCCGCAGGCGGTTTTTCTTTGTCGCCGTGCCGCGCGCCCGGGCTTGCCGGCCACGCGGGCCACAGGAGTCGACATGCGTGCTACGAAATATCGGATCGGCATCGTCGGGGGCACCGGTT
>DATLGW010000110.1:0-4074 GCA_035540315.1 Burkholderiaceae bacterium
AGTCCGACCAGGCGCTGCATCGCCGGATTCGACAGCGCGATCTTCCAGCCGGCCGGCGGTCCGCAGACGCGCGCCTTGGCCGCGACGAGCGCATCCTGCGTGCGGTAGGCGCCGGCGAGGTCCGCCGGCGCAATGGCCGGCGGAAAGCCGCTGAAGCGGGCGCGCTCCCGGTGCTGGCGCACCAGCCAGCGCGCCGCCGGATCGCTCCGCGGGCTCAGGACGCGGCGGCCAGCGCGTCGGGCCGGCCGGTTTCCTGGATCGCCGCCAGCAGCGGGCAATTCGGGGGACTGCCCGCGAGCTTGCGCGCGATGATCCGATCGGCGTACTTCTGCAGGTAATGCGCGATCGTCTCGACGCGGATCTTCACCGAGCCGGCGGGCTTGGTCGAATCGAGCTCCTGGAACGAGAAGAACAGCGTGCCCGAGCGCTCGACGATCTGCTGCACCGGCGTATAGGTCGGCTGGTCCATTCCGCACTCGTAGCTCGCGAGCCGGATCACGCCCGCGATCCACGGGATCCGCGCGGCGACCTTCGCGCCCCAAAGGATCTCGTTGGTGTTCGAGCTGTACGACGACGGCCAGACGTCGGAGATGTCGAACGGCGACTTCACGTAGCCGTCGCGGATGTCGGGGCCGAACGCCCACTGCATCAGGTCGTCGTCGTCCGGCAGGTACTGCGCCCACAGGATCGGATAGCCGTACGCCTGCAGGTCGACCTCGATCTCGTGGCCGATGCCCGGATCCATGTGGTACGGGCGCGCGACGACCAGCAGGCACGGCTTGTTGTCGCGCGCGCAGCGCTCGAGGATCTGCCGCGACATCCGCCGCGCGTTGCGGTTGAACTCGTCCAGCGCCTCGTAGCCGGCGCGCACCGCGCTCTTCGTCTCCGCCGGCGTCAGCCCCGGAATCACGTCCTTGAGCCCGTCGTACAGCTGCTTGGGCACCAGCTCGGGGTCGCCGAGGTACACGAGCGGCGACGCGTACTTCACGCCGAATTCCTCCTCGACGCTGCGCTCCTTGATGAACCCGGCCTTGATGTTCTCGGGTGCCGCCATCACGCGCGGGCACGAGATCGTGTTCATCACGTTGCCTCGCAGCACCGACGGCAGGTTGTAGATCATCGGCGACAGCAGGATGTCGATCTTGCGGTGCTTCTGGCGCATCAGCAGCTCGCCGTAGTGCCCCGACATGCACTTGACCGGATAGCAGCAGTCGACGGTGCCGCGGCCTTTCGCGAACTCGCGCGCCTGATCCTCGGACGTGTCGGAAGAGAAAACGACCTTGTTCGGCGCAATGCCGAGCGCCGTCAGGAACCCGATCCAGAACTGGTGGGTCGACCAGACGTTCAGCACCCGCGGAATGCCGATCCGCAGCTGCTCGCGCGGCTTGTCACTCGTCTTCGGCGACCGTGGCTCGTGCGCGCTTGAACGCGTCTTCTCGAACCATTTCTGCAATGTTGGGAAATTCACGCTTGCTCTCCTCGAGCCGGGCCTTGACGATTCGCATCTCGTTGGCGTCCTCGAGCAGCCCCTTCGGGCACGAGTTGCCGCTGATCACGCGCTCCCAGCCTTCGTCGACCGGCACCTTGCTCCAGGGCCGGCCCTTCGCGCCGGGCAGCTGCACGTCGATGAACGTGCGCCGGCAGTTGACCGGACACCAGCGGCAGGTCGTGTCCTCGTTCGTCGTCGACTTGTGCACCAGCGCCTCGATCGTCGCGAAGCCGCGGAAGCGCGTGGCCTCGCCGCGCTCGGCCCAATCGATCGCGCACAGCGCCGCGCCGATCGCGCCGGCCTCGCCGGGATGCGGATGCACGACGATCTCGGCGTTCGGAACCTTCTCGCGAACGAAATCGACCTGCGCCTTGACGACCGCGAGATTGCGGTGCGTGCCGCCCTGCAGCACGAACTTGCGGCCGGCCGCCGCCAGGTTCTGCAGCTGTCCGGCGTACACCCACACGTTCAGCGGCAGCACCGCCGCGAGCGACGCCATGATCTCCTCGGCGGCCCAACCCTTGCGCTGCTGGTTCACGATGTCCGACTGCAGGAACACGCCGCAGCCCATCGCGAGCGTCGGCATCGACTTCGCCTTGAACGCGAGGTCCGCGTACTGCTCGAGCGGGATGTCGTAGCGTTCGGCCACGCCCTGCAGGAACGCGCCGTTGCCCGACGAGCACTGCGAGTTCAGCCGGAAGTCCGACACGGTGCCCTGGCGCAGCAGCATGATCTTGACGTCGCAGCCGCCGACGTCGCAGATCACGTCGGCATCGGGGAAGAAGTGCAGCGCCGCGGTCGCGTGCGCGACGGTCTCGACGATGCCGACGTCGGAGCCGACGATGTCGCGCAGCAGGTCCTTGCCGTAACCGGTGACCGCCAGCCCGCGGATGTCGGTATAGCCGGCCTCGCGCACCTGCCGCAGGATCCCCTGCGCGTCCTCGATCGGATTGCCTTTCGACATCACGTAGGCCGAGAACAGCATCTTGCGCTCGGGCGACATCACGACCGCCTTGGCCGTCGTGCTGCCGAAGTCGCAGCCGAGGTACACCGGCTCGCGCGGCGGGGTCGGCGCGGCGGCGCGCACCGGTGCCGCTGCCGACGGCGCCGCGGCGGGCGCGGACGCTGCGGCGTCGTCCCGTACCGGCGCTTCGCTCGCGCCGGCAGCCGGGCGCTTCTTGTCGGTCACGCCGTAGTGCGACAGGAACGACGAAAGCTCGTCGTAATTGCCGACCAGCGCTTTCGCGCCTTCGTTCGCCTTGTGTTCGTGCTGGCCGACGTCGATCCACCAGCGCAGCCGCTCGGGCCCCTGGTAGACGCCGGAGTCGGCGTTGTCCTTCATCGCCACTTCGGTGCAGCCGAGGCACGCGAAATACAGCGCATCCTCCGACACGTGGATCAGGCTCTCGGGCGGCGCATCCTTCGGGATCTCGACCTTGCGCTCCTTCCACAGCTTGTGCAGGTGGTGGCGCCACGCCTGCTGCAAGCCCTCGAAGAACAGGTTCGGACCGCCCAGCAGCAGCACGCGCGGCAGCGGCGTGTTGCCCTTCGTCAGCGACGCGAGGTTCTGGTAGACGACCGCCTCGTAGAGACTGGCGATGATCTCCTCGACCGGCACGCCCGACTTCACCAGCGTGTTCGCATCGGCCTCGGCGAAGATCCCGCACTTGGAGCTGACCTTGTGCAGGTTCATGCCGTCGTACTGCATCTTCGCGAGCTGCTCGCTCGGGATCCCGAGCTTGCGCGCGGTCTTCTCGACGAACGTCCCGGTGCCGCCGCTGCAGGCCGACTGCATGTACACCTGCTTGCTGGTGCCGCCGCCGGCCGGCGTGAAGAACACCGTCTTCATGTCCTCGCCGCCGATCTCGGACACGAAGCGCACTTCCGGATGCAGTTTCTCGACCGCGGCTGCGACCGCGACGACTTCCTGCACGAACTTGCCGCCGACCAGCGGCGCAAGGCCCCCGGCGCCCGAGCCGGTGAAGTAGATCCGGTCGACGCCGGCACGGATGCCGCATTCGGCTTCGATGCGGCCGAGGAACTCGAGCACCATCTCGGCCTGGCGCGTGTTGTGGCGCTTGTAGTCGCGCCACAGGCTGCGGCCGTCCTGCATCACGACCGCCTTGACGGTCGTCGAGCCGACGTCCATCCCGATGAACTTGATCGACGGATCGACCGGCGCCGCGTTCCCGTTGCGCTTGTTCAGTCGCAGCAGCGCCCGATTGTCGACGAGCACCATCGGCTGGCCGGACGTCAGCCCGGCCAGCGGGTTGCTTTTTTCGCTCACGCGGCCACCTTTTGCCCGTTGCTGTGCGCCAGGTGCATCACCAGGTTCGCGGCGGTGCCGGCCATCCCGTGATGCGGCACCCGATAGGTCGCGCGCTTCATCTGCGGCGATGCGTCGAGCAGCTCGCGCGCACGCTCGATCGTCAGCCCCGTCTTCGCGAGCGCGTCGTCGAACTCGCGCTGCGCGCGCTTCTTCGCCTCGGTCAGGATCATCTGGCAGCGCGACAGCGCATGCACTTCGGCGTCACCCTTGATCTCGAGCGGCGCGTACAGCAGGTCGGGATATTTGCCCTGCACCG
>DATLGW010000111.1:0-4874 GCA_035540315.1 Burkholderiaceae bacterium
GCCCGCTCGACGATCCGACGGTGCAGATCATTGCGATGCGCAAGTTCCAGCCGGTGGAGGCCGGCGTGATCGTCACCGGGACCGCGAAGAATCCGCGCGTGCAGCTGACGTCGCGACCCGACGTGCCCGACGTCGAGAAGCTGTCGTGGCTCGTGTTCGGCCGCGGCTTCGAGGACGCCCGCAGCGCCGGGCAGGCGGCCGCGGTCCAGGGGGCGCTGCTTGCGCTGCAACAGGCGCGCGGGGGCGAGTCCGGACCGGGCGTCGCCGGCCGACTGGGCCTGGACGTGCTGTCGATCGGCGCCGGAACGAAACCCGGCGAGGAGGGCGTGGTGACGCTCGGCAAGCGGCTGACCGACCGGCTGTTCGTCAGCTACGAGCAGAGCCTGCGCGGAATCCACAACCTGGTTCGGCTGCAGTACGAGCTGACCGACCGGCTGTCGTTGCGCGTTCGGACCGGCTCCGAGAGCTCGGTCGACGTCGTCTGGACGGTGCCGCTGAACTGAGCGCGGTTCAGCCGTCCGGATCGATCGCGCGCAACGCGCGCTCGATTTCGGTCGCGTCGGTCGGCCGCACCAGCCGTTCGACCTCGCGGCCGTCGCGCAGAAAGATCAGCGTCGGCCACAGCTTCACGCCGAACGAGCGCCCCAGCGGCTGCCCGCTGCCGTCGGCGACCTTCAGGTGAGCGACCTGCGGATGCCGGTCGAACGTTGCCTGCAGCATCGGCTGAACGCGCCGGCAGTGCCCGCACCACGGCGAGCCGAACTCCAGCAGCGCCGGCCCGCGCAGCGCATCGATGTCGGCGCGCGAAGGCTCCTGCCGCGCATAGTCGGTCTGCATCGCCATCGATGTCCGATCAAGCAAATCGCAGGCCCAGCGGGATCCTGCCGCGATCGCGGCGAGCGCTGAGCGGGCCGCGCCGTCGGCGCGGCCCGATGAAGATCAGCGCGGCTTCTTCGCTGCGGCGGTCAGCTGCTCGAGCGTGAACGTGTAGCTGACCTTGTCCAGCGGCTTGTGGCACGCCAGGCACTCGGCCTGATGCGACCCCGGTCGCACCTGCTTGCCGGTCGTGAACGCCGCATAGTTCCAGTCGTCGTTGCGCAGCATCTCGGGGATGTCCTTGCCCCAGCCGGCGTTGCGGCCCATCGCCAGGTAGAACATCAGCCGGTCGGCGACGAAATGACCGTCGGCTCCGGTCACCGGCTTCTTGTCGGCATCGAGCTTCGGCGAGTGGATCTCGACCATCAGCACTGCGCCGTCGGGCAGCGGCTTGCCGGCGGCCGCCGCCTGCAGCGCCGCGGCGTTCGCGAGGTAATAGCGGACCTGACGGCGATCGGGGAAGCTGATCGTGTGGTACTTGACGAAGCCTTGCGGATAGTCCGGCGGAAACGCGAGCGCCGTCTTCGCCAGGTTCGGCAGCGGATCGGACTTCGCGCCGGCCCCTGCGCCCGGCTGCGCCGCGAAATACGCGGCGATGTTGACGATGTCGCCGGCCGACAGCTGGGTCGCGATCGCGTTCATCACCGGGTTCTTGCGGGCGCCATCCTTCAGCGCGCGCAGTTGCGCCTGCAGATACGCCGCTTTCTGGCCCGCGAGGTTCGGAATCGTGTCGCTGATGCTGATGCCGGTGGCGCCGTGGCAGGCGGCGCACACTTCGGCGACTTTCGCCTTGCCGGCTTCCAGGTCTGCCGATTGCGCAATCGGCGCAGCCAGTGCCGTCGCCAGCGCGGTCGCGGCGAGCCGCCGCGTCGCTCCTGGTTTCATCTGCTCCCCCTCGTCGTCGTTAGGAACGGGCATGCGCACGCCGACGGCGCCGGATCGCGGAAAACATGCAGGAACGACCAGCCCGAGGACGCGGCTGCGCCGATGGTAGCGCGGTTCAGCCGCTCGCGTGCAGTCGCGCGATCAGCGCCGCGACGATCTGGTCCGGGGGCGCCGCGATGTCGACGACCGCCGCGTCCAGCGGCGGCTCGAGCGCCTCGAACTGGCTGCGCAGCAGCGACGACGGCATGTACCGGTGCTGCCGCTGCGCAAGCCGCTTTTCGATCAGCGCGAATTCTCCGGCCAGGTGCACGAACGCCAGATTCGGCACGCGGTCGCGCAGCGCATCGCGATACCGCTGCCGCAGCGCCGAGCACGCGAGCACGGCGCAGCCGCCGCGCGCGACCGCATGGCGCAGCACCGCGTTGAGCCGTTCGAGCCACGGCGCGCGATCGGCGTCGTCCAGCGGGATGCCGGCCGCCATCTTGCGAACGTTGTGCGGCGGGTGGAAATCGTCGGCATCGAAGAACTGCCATTGCAGCGCGCGCGCAAGCGCCTCGCCGACGGCGCTCTTGCCGCTGCCGGAGACGCCCATCACGACGATCACGCGCGTGTCCGGGCCCAGCGCGCTCGAATCGCCGGAGATCAAGCCTTGATCACCGGATGGCCGCCGAAGCCCTTGCGCATCAGCGCGAGCAGCCGGTTCGCGGTATCGGCGCGGCCCTGCGACGTGAAGCGGCACATCATCGCGAGCGCGATCACCGGAGCCGGCGTGCCCTGGCGGATCGCCTCGTCGACGGTCCAGCGACCTTCGCCGGAATCGGCGACGACCGGCGCGATGCCGGCGAGCGCCTGCGGGTCGGCCAGCGCGTTGGCCGTCAGGTCGAGCAGCCACGATCGGACCACCGACCCGTGGCGCCAGAGCTGCGCGATCGCCGCCAGATCGAGCTCGAAGTCGCGCTTGCCCTCGAGCAGCGCAAAGCCCTCGGCAATCGCCTGCATCATTCCGTACTCGATGCCGTTGTGGATCATCTTCGCGAAGTGTCCGCTGCCGACCGGGCCGCAATGCAGCCAACCGTCGGTCGGCGAGGGCGCAAGCCGCTGCATGCTCGGCTCGAGCAGCGGCGCGACCTCGGCATCGGCGCCGAACATAAGGCAGTAGCCGTTCTCCAGGCCCCAGACGCCGCCCGATACGCCGCAGTCGGCAAAACGCACGCCCAGCGCGCCGAGCTCGCGCGCCCGTTGCTGCGATTCGAGGTAGTTCGCATTGCCGCCATCGACGACGACATCGCCCGGCGACAACCGCGGACGCAACTCCGCCAGCGCGGCCACGGTCGCCGCGCCGGCCGGCAGCATCAGCCACACGATCCGTGGCAGCGGCAGCGCGGCGAGGGCCGATTGCAGCGTCGGGTACACGCGCACGCCCGGCTCGCCGGACAGCGCATCGCGGCTGGCCTGCGCCGCATCGAAGCCGTGCACGATCGCGCCGGCGCGCGCCAGCCGGCGCGCCATGTTCGCGCCCATGCGTCCGAGCCCGATCATCGCCAGCGTCGGCGCAGGTGTGTTCAGTGGCACATTCGGTTCCTTCATCGAAGGCAGGTGCGCTTGCGGCGCTCGGCCGCCGCGCAAGCGAAGTTTTGTCAGCGGGCAGTGCGGCCAATGATATCCGACACTGCCTGCAGCGCCGATGCGGACAGGCAATCGACGACATGTCGATGCGGATCCGAACGCAGCCACGTCAGCTGGCGCTTGGCGAGCTGGCGCGTCGCCGCCACGCCCCGCTCGATCAGCTCCTCGAAACCGAACTGCCCGTCCAGATACTCCCAGGTCTGCCGATATCCGACGCAGCGCATCGACGGCATCTGCAGGTCCAGGTCGCCGCGTGCGCGCAGCCGGCGCACTTCGGCCACCAATCCGCTTTGCAGCATCTGCGCGAACCGGCGCGCGATCCGGTCGTGCAGCGCGGCGCGGTTCGACGGCTCCAGCGAGATCTTGACGACCGGGCGGCGCGGCAGCTGCTGCGATCGAAGCAGTTGCGACAGCGGCGTGCCGGTCAGCTCGTGCACCTCGAGCGCACGCTGGATGCGCTGCGCGTCGTTCGGCTGCAAGCGCGCCGCCGTGGGCGGATCGAGCTGCTGCAGCCGCCGGTGCAGTGCCGGCCAGCCCTCGGCCGCGGCCAACGCATCGAGCCGCGCGCGCAATTGCGCATCGGCCGACGGCAGCGGCGCCAGCCCATGGATGAACGCGTGCGCGTACAGCATCGTGCCGCCGACCAGCAGCGGCAAGCGGCCGCGACGCTCGATGTCAGCGATCGCCTGTTGCGCGTCGGCGACGAACGCGGCCGCCGAATAGGCGTCGCGCGGATCGATCAGGTCGATCAGGTGGTGCGCAACGCGGCGGCGCTCGTCCGGACTGGGCTTGGCGGTGCCGATGTCCATCTCGCGATACACGAGCGCCGAATCGACGCTGACGATCTCGATCGGAAATCGTTCGGCCAGCGCCAGCGCGAGCGCGCTCTTGCCCGACGCGGTCGGCCCGAGCAGCATCACCACCGGCGCGGCGGACATCGCGAATCGCGCGCCCTCAGCGGCCGCGCAGGAACCAGCGGTCCAGCTCGGGCAGCGGCACCTGGATCCAGGTCGGCCGGCCGTGATTGCACTGATCGGCGCCCGCAGTGGATTCCATCTCGCGCAGCAACGCGTTCATCGCGTCGGTTCCGATGCGCGCGCCGGCGCGCACCGCGCCGTGACAGGCCATCGTCGCGAGCAGCGCATCGCGCCGCGCCGTCAGCGCGCGCATCGAGCCGGCTTCGCGCAGCTCGTCGAGCACGCTGCGCGCGAGCGCCGCCGCGTCGCCGCCGGACAGCAGCGCCGGCACGCTTCGCACCGCGATCGACGTCGGCGATGCCACGGTCAGCTCGAGTCCGAGCGCGCGCAGCGCGTCGGCATGCTCCTCGACGCAGCCGAGGTCGACGTCGTCGGCGCGCAGCGTCGCCGGGATCAGCAGCGGTTGCGCCGCCAGTCCGCGCGCATCCCACGCCGCCTTCAGCCGCTCGTAGACGACGCGTTCGTGCGCCGCATGCATGTCGACCAGCACGAGGCCGGCGGCGTTCTGCG
>DATLGW010000112.1:0-6886 GCA_035540315.1 Burkholderiaceae bacterium
GCACTGGTGACCACCGAGGGTTTTCGCGATTCGCTCGAAATCGCTTACGAGCATCGCTTCGAACAGTACGACCTCTTCATGCAGCGCCCCGCCCCGCTGGTGCCGCGCGAGCTGCGTCTGACCGTGCCCGAGCGAACGACCGCCGGCGGCCAGCGACTGCGCGTGCCGACCGAAGCGGACTGGGACGCGCTCGCGCGACAGCTGGAACGGCTGGAAGCCGAAAGCGTCGCGGTCGGATTCCTGCACAGCTTCACGAACCCCGCGCACGAGGTCGCCGCACGCGAGGCGCTCGCTGCACGGCTGCCGGCGGTGTCGGTGTCGGTGTCGCACGAGGTCAGCCCGGAGATCCGGGAGTACGAGCGGCTCTGCACGACGGTGGTCAACGCCTACGTCCGGCCGCTGATGAGCCGCTACCTCGAGCGCCTCGCTCGCCTGCTGCGCGAACAGGTCGGCATCCGCTCGCCGATGATGCTGATGACTTCCGGCGGCGGCGTGACCGATCTGGCGACTGCGACGCGGTTCCCGGTCCGCCTCGTGGAGTCCGGACCGGCAGGCGGCGTGATCCTCGCCGCGCACGTGGCGGCCGAGCTCGGCGACGATCGGCTCGTGGCGTTCGACATGGGCGGCACCACGGCGAAGCTGTGCCTGATCGACGCCGGCCGTCCCCAGCAATCGCGGCTATTCGAGGTCGCACGTTCGTACCGGTTCCAGAAGGGCAGCGGCATTCCGGTACGGATCCCGGTGATCGAGCTGGTCGAGATCGGCGCCGGCGGCGGCTCGATCGCATCGGTCGATTCGATGGGACGGATCGCCGTCGGACCCGAAAGCGCCGGCTCGCAGCCCGGCCCGGCCTGCTACGGCCGTGGCGGCACGCGCCCGACCGTGACCGATGCCGACCTGATGCTCGGACGCATCGATCCGCAGCTGTTCGGCGACGGCGAGCTGCGGCTCGATGCGGCGCAAGCGAACGAGGCGGTCCAGCGCGACGTCGCCGCGCCGCTGGGGCTGGCGGCACCGGTCGCGGCATTGGGCATCTCCGAGATCGTCGACGAGGCGATGGCGAGCGCCGCGCGCGTTCATGCAATCGAGGAAGGCCGCACGCTCGACGGACGCACGCTCGTCGCCACCGGCGGCGCTGCGCCGTTGCATGCCGCCCGCCTGGCGCAAAAGCTCGGGATCGATCGTGTCGTCGTGCCGCGCGACGCGGGTGTCGGATCGGCCGTCGGATTCCTGCGCGCGCCGGTCGCGTTCCAGCGCGCACGCAGCCTGCACCAGCGGCTGTCGACTTTCGATCCAGCTGCCGTCAACCGGCTGATCGACGAGCTGTGCACCGAGGCCGAGGGCATCGTCCGATCCGGCAGCGGCGGCGCGCCGACCACCGTCACCGTGCTCGCCGATGCGCGTTACGTGGGACAGGGGCACGAGATCTCGATCGAGGTCCCGGCGCGGCGCTTCGACGCCTCGAGCCCGCAGCGGCTGCGCGAGATCTTCGACCACACCTACCGGCGCCACTTCTCCCGCGAGATCGCCGGCCACGACGTCGAGTTGCTGAACTGGACGGTGGTCGTGACGGCGCAACCGACGACGGCCGCATCGGATCGCGCGTCGAACGCGGCAGCCGCGCCCGATGCATCCGGCACCGGCGCGACGGCGGCCGCTGCGACGCGGATCCTGTTCGACACGGCGCTGCAGCGCGAGGTCGAGGCGCGTGTCTATCCGCGCGATGCGCTGAGCGCGGATCGCGAGGTCCCGGGGCCGGCAGTGATCGTCGAATCGCAGACGAGCACCGTCGTCCCTTCGGATTTCTCGGTCCGCCTGGACCCGCACGGCCACCTGGTGCTCACGCGGCGGCGAGGCCGACACGAGGAGAAGTCGGCCGCGACGGCCGAGAACCCGCAGCGCGGCGAGCGCTCGGAGGATCTTGCGCAGATCCACCGCCGCGTGATGTGGAACCGCCTGATCGCAGTGGTCGAGGAGCAGGCGCAGACGCTGATCCGCGCTGCCTTCAGCACCGCCGCGCGCGAAGCCGGCGACGTCTCCGCGGGCGTGTTCGATCCGGCGGGCCGGATGATCGCGCAAGCCGTCACCGGAACCCCGGGCCACGTGAACACGATGGCCGCGTCGGTCTCGCATTTCCTCGCACGTTTCCCCGCGCACACGCTGCAGGACGGCGACGTGCTCATCACGAACGACCCCTGGCTGGGCACCGGTCACCTGTTCGACTTCACGGTCGTGACGCCGGCGTTCCACCGCGGGCGGCTCGTCGCGCTGTTCGCATCGACGACGCACGTGCCCGACATCGGCGGCCGGCAGGCAGGCCCGGATGCGCGCGACGTGTTCGAGGAGGGACTGCGGATTCCGATCAGCCGGCTCGCGAGCCGCGGCGAGATGAACGAGCTGCTGCTCGAGATCATCCGCAAGAACGTCCGGGATCCGGTGCAGGTGATCGGAGATCTGATGGCGCTGGTGGCCTGCAACGACACCGGCCGCTTCCGCCTGGCGGCGATGCTCGACGAGTTCGCGCTGGGCGATCTGCAGGCGCTCGCTTCGCACGTGTTCGAAGCGACCGAGCACGCGATGCGCCAGGCGCTCGCGCAGGTGCCCGCCGGAACTTACCGGAACGAGATGACGATCGACGGCTACGATCGTCCGGTCGACCTGAAGCTGACGATGACCGTGGAGCGCGATCGGATCGTGCTGGACTTCGCCGGCACGTCGCCTCAGTCGCCGTTCGGCATCAACGTGCCGCTGTGCTACACCGCGGCGTATGCCAGCTTCGGCATCAAGTGCGCGATCGCGCCGACGGTGCCGAACAACGCGGCCTCGCTCGGTTTCGTCACGCTGTCGGCCCCGGCCGGATCGATCGTCAACGCGCAGGAGCCGCGCGCAGTGACCGCCCGGCACGTGATCGGCCAGATGCTGCCGGATCTGGTGTTCGGGTGCCTGCACCAGGCGAAACCCGATCGCGTTCCCGCCGAAGGCACGCCGCTGTGGCTGCTGGTGCTGTCGGGGGAGTCGCCGACCGGCCGCTTCGCGCTGACCAGCTTCCACAACGGCGGAACCGGCGCGCGACCCGGACTCGACGGACTGTCGGCGACTTCGTTCCCCAGCGGCGTTCGCACGGTTCCGGTCGAGATCGTCGAGACGCTGTCGCCGCTGATGTTCGTGCGCAAGGAGCTGCGCACCGACAGCGCCGGCGCAGGCCGCTGGCGCGGCGGGCTGGGGCAGGTGCTGCACCTGCGCAACCTTTCGCATCGTCCGTTCCGATTCGCTGCAATGCTCGACCGGGTCGTGCATCCGCCGCGCGGCCGCAGCGGCGGTGCCGACGGCCAGCCGGGCGTCGTGCGCACGACGCGGCGCAGGCTGAGCGCGATGGGGGGCCACGAGATCGCGCCCGACGAGGAGCTGATCATCGAAACCCCCGGCGGCGGCGGCCTCGGCGATCCGATCATGCGCGACCGGTCGGCGGTGCTGGACGACCTGCGGCAAGGCTACATCAGCGCCGAGCATGCGCGGCGCGTCCATGGAATCGATTCCGGAACCGACCTCATCCAACAGGAGACATGAAGATGGTCAAGCGGGTGCTGCAGTCGATGGTGCTGGGCGCGAGCGTCGTCTGCGCCGGCGCGTTCGCCCAGGCGGGTGATCCGATCGTCCTCGGTCTGACGACGCCGGTGACCGGCGGCGCCGCATCGTTCGCGCTGCCGGAGCGCCAGGGCGTCGAGATGGCGGTCGACGAGATCAACAAGAGCGGCGGCGTGCTGGGTCGACCGATCCGGCTCGCGGTCGCCGACAACCGGTGCAACCCGACCGAGGGCGTGCAGACTGCGAACCGCCTGATCAACGAGGAGCGCGCGGTGACCGTCATCGGCGCGTTCTGCAGCTCGGTGTCGCTGGCGGTGATGCCGATCATGCGCCGCGCCCAGGTGCCGCTCGTGATCGACGTGTCGACGGCCCCCGCGATCGCGCAGATGTCGGGCAAGGGCGGCAACGAGTGGGCGTTCCGGACCAGCGTGTCGGACGACGGGATGGCCAAGGCGCTGGTCGATTACCTGGGCAAGAACACGCAGTGGCGCCGGATCGCGATCCTCGCCGAGGACACCGACTACGGCCGAGGCGGCACGAAGGCGTTCTCCGAGCATGCGAAGCGGGCCGGCATCGACATCGTCGCCGCCGAAGCGTTCACGCAAGCCACGCCGGACTTCACGCCGCTGATCAACAAGCTGTCTGCGCAGCGTCCGGATGCGATCGCGATCTACATGCTCGGCGCCGACATGGCGAACTTCATGAAGCAATACGAGGCCTGGGGCGGCAAGATTCCCGTCACCGGCCGCTTCGACCCGGCGCTGCTCGGCGCCGACGCGATCGGCCGCGGTTTCCTCGACGGCTCGATCGGCGTGCTGCCCTACTCGCCCGAGATCGACACGCCGGCGAACCGCAAGTTCGTGCAGACGTATCGGGCGCGCTTCAACGCCGATCCGCAGTTCCAGAGCGCCTACGGCTACGAAGCCGTCTACATCGTCGCCGACGCGATCCGCCGGGCCGGCAAGCCGGCGCCCGCAGCGATCCGCGAGGCGCTGGAAAAGACGAAATACCAATCGATGCTCGGGGTCACGGTCGAGTTCGACGAATACAACCAGGCGCACAACAACGCCGTCGTGCTGCAGCTCAAGGACCGCAAGATCTCGATCGTGGGGCTGCAGCGCACCGGCGGCGACAAGTAACGACGACGAAGTCGAGCCGCAAGACGTGGACGCGCAGCTGCTCGCTCAGACGCTGGCAAACGGCCTGATGATCGGTTCGATCTACGCGATGGTCGCGCTCGGGCTGGCGCTGATTTTCGGCGTGCTCGACATCGTGAACTTCTCGCACGGCGAGCTGTACATGATCGGGGCGATGCTGACCTGGTTCTTCGCCGAGCGGATGGGGCTCGGCTACCTCGGCAGCATTCCGTTCACGCTCGCTGCCGCGCTGCTGCTCGGTTTGCTCGTGTACCGGCTCGTGCGCGACAGCGCGGCGGCGATCGAGCGGGCGATCATCCTGACGATGGGCCTGGCGATGGTGATCCAGAGCAGCGCGATGCTGCTGTGGACCGCCACGCCCCGCGAAGTCCGCTTCGACGCGGCGTTCGGACTGCTGCAACTGGGCTGGATCGCAATGCCGACGACGCGCGCGGTGGCGTTCGGGGTCGCCGCGCTGTGCGTGCTCGCGCTGTATCTGTTCCTGCAGCACTCCCACGCCGGGCGCACGATCCGGGCCGTCGCGCAGAACCCTCGCGCAGCCGCGATGGTCGGAATCCGGCCGCATTCGGCGATCCGGATCGCCGTCGTGCTGGGCGTGGTGCTGGCGGCAGGGGCCGGCGTGCTGCTCGCGCCGGTCTACACGGTGCACCCGGTGATGGGGCTGGGCTTCCTGGTCAAGGTGTTCGCGATCGTGATCATCGGCGGCATGGGAAGCCTCGGCGGCGCGGTGTTCGTCGCGATCGGGCTGGGCCTGTTCGAAAGCTTCATGTCGCTGCGGATGTCGATCGTGATCGTGGAGGCGATCACGTTCGCCCTGATGATCCTGGTTCTGCTCGTGCGGCCGCAGGGGCTGTTCGGCCGCACCGCCCGTCTGTGACGACGCAGCCGCCACGGGAAAAAACGATGTCGCGCTCCAGTCCATGGACGGGTCTGCTGCTTCTGGCAGCAGCGGTCGCGTTTCCGTTCGTGTTCTCTTCGCCGTATGCGCTGGGCATCGGCCTGACCGCGCTCACGTTCGTGGTGCTCGCGACGTCGCTGAACCTGGTGTTCGGCTACGGCGGGCTGCTGTCGTTCGCGCAGGTCGGCTTCTTCGGGCTCGGCGCCTACGCCGCGGCGCTGCTGGTCGTCGATGCCGGCCTCGGGTTCTGGCCGGCCGCGCTGATCGGAGGGCTGCTCGCCGCGGTGTTGGGCGTGGTCGTCGGATTCGCTTCGCTGCGGCTGTCCCGAACCGCCTTCGTCATCGTCAGCCTGGCCACGACGCTGATCCTGCACCTGCTCGCGAAGGACCTGACGTGGCTGACGCGCGGACCAGCAGGGCTGCCGGGGCTGCCCGCCCCGGTGCTGTCGATCCCGGGGGTGGCGTCGATCGAGTTCTGGGACCCGAGCCGGTACTACTGGCTGTCGCTCGGGGTCGGCGCGCTGCTGCTGATGCTGACCAAGGCCGTGGTCGACAGCCCCGCCGGCAAGGTGATGGTCGCGATCCGGCTCGACGAGGCGCTGGCGAAATCGCAGGGCATCGATCCGTTGCCGTACCGGCTGCTCGCGGTCGGGCTGTCCGCGTTCCTCGCGGGCGTGATCGGCGCCGTGCACGTGTTCAACCTCACGATCGTCGATCCGACGATCTTCGATTTCTACTACACCGAGGCAATCCTGATCATGGTGCTGCTCGGCGGGCCGGGCCGGCTGTGGGGCGTGGTTTTTGCCGCCGTCGTCTTCTCGCTCGTTCCAGAGCTGCTTCGGATCAGCGTCGATGCGAGGACGCTGATCTACGGGCTGCTGCTGATCGCACTGATGCTGTTCATGCCGCAGGGGCTCGCGGGACTCCCCGGGCGGGTGGTCAATTGGCGGCGCGCCCGCTCGGTCGCCAGCACGAACGCCCATGGCTGATCCCATCCTCCGGATCTCGGGGCTCACGAAACGTTACGCCGGCGTCGTCGCCGTCGACCGCGTGTCGTTCGACGTCGAACGTGGCACGATCACGTCGCTGATCGGACCCAACGGCTCGGGCAAGAGCACGCTGATCGACTGCATCAGCGGATTCGCTGCCGCCGACGGCGGGCGCTGGCACGTCGGCGCCGCCGAGCTGACCGGCCAGCCGCCGTGGCGGATCGTGCGCGCCGGCCTCGCGCGCACGTTCCAGACGG
>DATLGW010000113.1:0-1758 GCA_035540315.1 Burkholderiaceae bacterium
CATCTCCCCCTCCACGGTCTGACGTGCCGACGCGCTGGTCGCATCGAGGGCAAGCCGGCAATGACTGCGACCGAGGCCTCTGCGGACCTTCTGCGGGTCAATCGACGATGGTTCTTCGGACCACTATGCCCGCGAACTGCCTTTGGGTCGATTCCCCAAAAGGAGTACGTTTAGCTGCGCGATTTTCCGCACACCGCGCACTCCGGATCGCGCGGCACCCGGATCGTCTGGATGCTCATCGACCGCGCATCGATCAGCAGCAACTGACCCGTCGCCGGTTCGCCGAATTCGCCGGCGAGCTTCAACGCCTCGGCCGCCTGCATCGTGCCGATGATGCCGGTCAGCGGCGCGAACACGCCCATCACCGCGCAGCGGATCTCCTCGACGTCCTGCGCTTCGGGGAACAGGCAGTGATAACACGGCGATTCGTCGCGGCGCGGATCGAACACCGCGAGCTGGCCGTCGAAGCGGATCGCCGCACCCGACACCAGCGGCACGCGCGCGGCGACGCAGGCGCGGTTCAGCGCGTGGCGAGTCGCGAAATTGTCGGTGCAATCGAGCGCGACCGTCGCTTGCGCGACTGCGGCCGCCAGCGCGTTGGCATCGAGCCGCGGCAGCGCCGTCACCGAGATCTCAGGGTTCAGCGCGAGCAGCGTGCGAATTCCCGATTCGGTCTTGCGCATGCCGACGCTGTCGTCGCGATGCAGGATTTGCCGCTGCAGGTTCGACGCATCAACATCGTCGCCGTCGGCGAGCAGGATCCGACCGACGCCGGCTGCCGCCAGATACATCGATGCCGGCGACCCCAGCCCGCCCGCACCGACGACCAGTGCCGTCGAATCGAGCAGGCGTTGCTGCGCTTCGACGCCGATTTCGTCGAGCAGGATGTGACGGCTGTAGCGAAGAAGCTGGGAATCGCGCATCGGAACCCTCGGTCCGATTCTAGTGCGCCTTCCGATTGCCGGCATTCGTAGGACTCGATCGGGTGCCTCGCGAACGAAATCTCCGCCGTCAGGCGCTCGCGCGGCACGCGAGTTGCCAGTCGATCGGTCTCCCGGACCGCCGCGCGCTCTCGCATCGTCGATACCGGCGCCCGGGATTTGCAAGCGAACACACAAAGGAGCTTCGATATGAGTCCGACTCGAAACGTTCTCGCCATTGCCGTCGCTGCGGCGTTCGCGTCGGCAGCCGCCGCGCAGCAGGCAGCCGGCGATCAGCAGCCGGGCGCGCAACCGGGCATGCAACCGCAGGCCCAGCCGAGCGCCGATGCGCGGCAACCGCAGATCGTGGTGCAGCCGGGGCAGCCGCAGGTGACGGTCGATCAGTCGCGGCCGCAGATCATCGTGCGCCAGGCGCCGCCGACCGTGACGATCCAGCAGCCGCAGCCCGAGATCATCGTGCGGATGCCCCAGCCGCAGGTCGACGTCCAGCGCGCGCAGCCGCAAGTGCAGGTCCAGATGCCCGAGCCGCGGGTCCAGATCCAGGAGGCGCAGCGGCAGCCCCAAGTGCAAGTGAGCGAGGTGCGGCCGGAAGTGCATTACGAGCAGACCGGCGAGCCGCAGGTGCGGTTCCAGCAGGATCAGCAGCAGCCCGTGGTCAGGATCGAGCGGATGCAGCCGGGCGAGCAGCAACGGATGGCGCAGCAGCCGGGCGAGCGGGAACGGGCGGCGCAGCAGCCGGGCGTCGCGCAGCAGCAGCCGGGCGTCGCGCAGCCTCGACCCGCGACGGCTGCGCCGGCGCAAGACACCGCTGCCGCAC
>DATLGW010000114.1:0-5466 GCA_035540315.1 Burkholderiaceae bacterium
AGGCGACCGCGGCCGCCGACAGCAGCGCCGTGTTCCAGACCCAGCCGAGCAGCCGCGGGTCGAACGCGCGCGGGCTGCTCGACGCCGAATTCAGCAGCACCAGCGACGGCAGCACGAAACCGGCGAGGACCGGGATCGTGCCGGTCACGCTGCTGGCCCGCAAGCTGCGGCGAGTCTGACGAGCTTCCGAAGCGACGGCGGCGCTGCGCGCGTCAGGCGCTGCGCAGCAGCCTGATCAGCTGCGGCCACAGCAGCAGCAGCCACACCAGCGCGGCCAGCGCCACGGCCAGCAGCACGGCCGCGCTGCCGATGTCCTTGGCACGTCGCGACAGCTCGTGACGCTCGACCGACACCCGGTCGAGCGTCGTCTCGATTGCCGAGTTCAGCAGCTCGACGATCAGCACCAGCACCAGCGACCCCAGCAACAGCATCCGCTCGACCGCACTGAACGGCAACCACAGCGCGAGCGGCGCGAGCACGGCGACCGCGAACAGCTCCTGCCGGAACGCCGCTTCGTGCCGCGCGGCATCGCGCAGTCCGCGCAGCGAGTTCGCCAGCGCCGGGCCGAGCTTGCGCAGCCCCAGCCCGGTCCGCTTGTATCCGTCATCGTGCATGCGTCGCTCGGCGCCTCGGTCGATGCGCGCCAAGCTTAGCCGATTGCCGAAGCGGCCGACTGCTTTGTTATACTCTCGGGTTCGCAGGCGCGTAGCTCAGCTGGTTAGAGCACCACCTTGACATGGTGGGGGTCGTTGGTTCGAGTCCAATCGCGCCTACCAGATTGTGAAGGCGCGGGTCGCGACGCTACGGGACGACGAGATGATGCGCATCGGCCGAACTCCGACGAAACCCTGAGCGCAAGGGTGGCGGGTTCGGCTTTTCGTAGCGGGAACGCGGAGATCGAGAAGTGCGGCTCGTCCGCACTTTTTCGTTTGCGCCGGCGAGCGCCACGCGCGCGGCGCGCCGGCGCCTAGACAGCGCAACGACACCATGCCCGACATCACGCTTCCAGACGGTTCCCGGCGCCATTTCGAGCAGCCGGTCACGGTGGCCGACATTGCCGCGTCGATCGGACCCGGCTTGGCCAAGGCCGCGGTCGCCGGCCGCGTCGACGGCAAGCTCGTCGACACCTCGCACCGGGTCGACCGCGACGCGTCGGTCGCGATCGTCACCGACAAGGACCCCGACGGCCTGGAAGTCATCCGGCACTCGACCGCGCACCTGCTCGCGTACGCGGTCAAGGAGCTGTTTCCCGATGCGCAGGTGACGATCGGGCCGGTGATCGAGAACGGCTTCTACTACGACTTCTCGTACAAGCGGCCGTTCACGCCCGAGGACCTGCAGGCGATCGAGGCGAAGATGGCCGAGCTCGCGCGCCGCGACGAGCCGGTCACGCGCGAGGTCTGGCAGCGCGACGATGCAGTGAAGTTCTTCGAATCGATCGGCGAGAAGTACAAGGCCGAGATCATTGCGTCGATTTCGGCCGACGAGCCGATCGGCCTGTATCGGGAGGGCGGCTTCATCGACCTGTGCCGCGGCCCGCACGTGCCGTCGACCGGCAAGCTGAAGGTGTTCAAGCTGATGAAGCTCGCCGGCGCGTACTGGCGCGGCGACTCGCGCAACGAGATGCTGCAGCGGATCTACGGCACCGCATGGGCGCGCAAGGAGGACCAGGACGCGTACCTGAAGATGCTCGAGGAGGCCGAGCGGCGCGACCACCGCAAGCTCGGCCGCGAGCTCGACCTGTTCCACCTGCAGGACGATGCGCCGGGGCTGGTGTTCTGGCACCCGAAGGGCTGGGCGCTGTGGCAGCAGGTCGAGCAGTACATGCGCCGCGTCTACGTCGACAACGGCTACCACGAGGTGCGCTGCCCGCAGATCCTGTCGCGTTCGCTGTGGGAGCGCACCGGGCACTGGGACAACTACCGGGAGAACATGTTCACGACGTCGTCGGAGAACCGCGACTACGCGGTCAAGCCGATGAACTGTCCGGGACACATCCAGGTGTTCAACTCGGCGCTGCGCAGCTACCGCGATCTGCCGCTGCGCTACGGCGAGTTCGGATCGTGCCATCGCAACGAGCCGTCGGGCGCGCTGCACGGCATCATGCGCGTGCGAGGCTTCGTGCAGGACGACGGGCACATCTTCTGCACCGAGCAGCACATCCTGCCCGAATGCATCGCGTTCACGAAGCTGCTGCAGAACGTCTATCGCGACTTCGGCTTCGAAGAGATCGTGTACAAGGTCGCGACCCGCCCCGCCAAGCGCGTCGGCGACGATGCGCTGTGGGACCGCGCCGAGCGCGCGCTGATGGAGTCGCTCGAGCAGGCCGGCTGCCCGTACACGGTCTCCGAAGGCGACGGCGCGTTCTACGGCCCGAAGATCGAGTATTCGCTGAAGGACGCGCTCGGGCGCGTCTGGCAGTGCGGCACGATGCAGGCCGACTTCTTCATGGCCGAGCGGCTGGGCGCCGAGTACGTTGCCGAGGACAACAGCCGGCGCGCGCCGGTGATGCTGCATCGGGCGATCGTCGGTTCGATGGAACGCTTCATCGGCATCCTGATCGAGAACCACGCGGGCGCGTTTCCGCCGTGGCTGGCCCCGGTACAGGCGGCCGTGCTGACGATCACCGACGCGCAGGCGGACTACGCGGAGTCGGTCTCACAAGCGCTGAAAAAACAAGGATTTAGGGTTCAGGCCGATTTGCGGAACGAAAAAATCAACTATAAAATCCGCGAGCACAGCCTGCAAAAGCTGCCGTACCTGCTGGTGGTCGGCGACAAGGAAAAGCAGGCTGGCACGGTGGCCGTGCGCGCACGCGGTGGAGTCGACCTGGGCTCGATGCCGGTCGACGAGTTTGCCGGGCGTCTTCGCGAAGACGTCGATCGCAAGCGTTCCGACGTGCGGTGAGCGCAGCGCTCACGATCGCACGGCCTTTGTTTTGACTTCTGGAGATTGCAGGCATCGCTACTGAACGTACGCATCGCATCAACGGCGAGATCGCCGTTCCCGAAATTCGGCTAGTCGGGATCAACGGCGAACCGATCGGCATCGTCCGCACGTTTGAGGCGATGCGAATGGCGCAGGACGCCGAGGTCGACCTGGTCGAGATTGCCCCGACCGCCCAGCCGCCGGTGTGCCGGCTGATGGACTACGGCAAGTTCAAGTACCAGGAGCAGAAGCGGGCGGCCGAGGCGCGAGCGAAGCAGAAGATCATCCAGGTCAAGGAAGTCAAGTTCCGGCCCGGCACCGACGAAGGCGACTACCAGGTCAAGCTGCGCAACCTGACCCGCTTTCTCGAGGAGGGCGACAAGGGCGAAGGTCACGCTGCGGTTCCGCGGCCGCGAGATGGCGCACCAGGAGTTCGGCGTGCGGCTGCTCGAGCGGGTCCGCAACGACCTGGAGTCGATCGCGGTGGTCGAATCGATGCCCCGGCTCGAGGGGCGGCAGATGGTGATGGTCATCGCTCCGAAGAAGAAGAGATAGCAAAAATCGAGTAGAATCAGCGGTTTCGCATCCGGTCGGCACCGGATGCGGCAGCAGCGCCGCTCGGGTTCCCGAAGCGCCGGCCAGCAAACGGCCGGTCACCTCGCAGCGGCATCGAAGGAGCGTCCGATGCCGAAAATGAAGACGAAGAAGAGCGCCGCGAAGCGCTTTCGCGTGCGAGCCAGCGGCTCGATCAAGCGCGGCCAGGCGATGAAGCGCCACATCCTGACGAAGAAGACGACGAAGAACAAGCGCCAGCTGCGCGGCACCGTCACGATCCATCCGTCCGACGTCGACAGCGTCCGGGCGATGATGCCTTACGCCTGACAGGAGAGCGAAGATGCCAAGAGTCAAGCGAGGAGTCACCGCGCGCGCTCGCCACAAGAAGGTGATCGCGCTCGCCAAGGGCTATCGGGGCCGCCGCGGCAACGTGTTCCGCATCGCCAAGCAGGCGGTGATGAAGGCCGGGCAGTACGCGTACCGCGACCGGCGCAACCGCAAGCGCGATTTCCGCACGTTGTGGATCGCGCGGATCAACGCGGCGGTGCGCGAGCACGAGATGAACTACAGCTCGTTCATCGCCGGGCTGAACAAGGCGTCGATCGGGCTCGACCGCAAGGTGCTCGCGGAGCTGGCGGTCAACGACAAGCCGGCGTTCGCCGCGATCGTCGCGCAGGTCAAGGCAGCGCGGGCCGGCTGACGCGCGCAGCGCGCTGGGCAGCGCGCGTTGCGATGCGAATCTCGGGGCCGGCAGGCCCCGATTTCATTCGGGATGAGCGACACGACGATGGCGACTGACGAATCGGCCGGAGCTTCCGGCACGCTGGTTGCCGAGGCCGGCGAGCAGATCGCGGCCGCGGCGGACTCGGCCGCGCTCGCGAACGCGAAGGCGCGGTTCCTCGGGCGTGACGGACTGCTGACCGCGCGGATGAAGGCGCTCGCTCGGCTGCCGTCCGAGCAGCGCGCCGCGGCCGGACGCGAGCTCAACGAAGCGAAGGCAGCGATCGAGGCGCTGCTGCTCGAGCGCCAGCAGGCGCTCGAGACCGCGCAGCTGGAAGCGAGGCTCGCGGCCGAGGCGATCGACGTCACGCTGCCGGGCCGAGGCGCCGGGCGCGGCGGCTTGCATCCGATCACCGCGACGATCGCCCGGATCGAATCGATCTTCCATTCGATCGGCTTCGACGTCGCCGACGGGCCCGAGATCGAGGAGGACTTCTTCAACTTCACCGCGCTGAACACGCCCGAGAACCATCCGGCGCGCTCGATGCACGACACGTTCTACGTCGACGTGCCGGCCGGCGATCGCGGGCATCTGCTGCTGCGCACGCACACCAGCCCGATGCAGATCCGCTACGCGCGCAACCATCCGCCGCCGATCCGCGTGATCGCGCCCGGCAAGACGTACCGCGTGGACTCGGACGCCACGCACTCGCCGATGTTCCACCAGTTCGAGGGATTGTGTATCGACGAGGACATCGGTTTCGCGGACCTCAAGAGCGTGTACACCGACTTCCTGCACCAGTTCTTCGAGCGCGACGACATCGACGTGCGGTTCCGCCCGTCGTATTTCCCGTTCACCGAGCCGTCGGCCGAGATCGACATGCGTTTCGCCGAGGGCCCGCTCAAAGGGCGGTGGCTCGAGGTGTCGGGGTCGGGGCAGGTGCATCCGAACGTGGTCCGCAACATCGGACTGGATCCGCAGCGCTGGATCGGCTTCGCGTTCGGCTCGGGCGTCGAACGGCTGGCGATGCTGCGCTACGGCATCGCCGATCTGCGGCTGTTCTACGAGAACGACCTGCGGTTCCTGCGGCAGTTCAACGACTGACGCGATCGGCGAGGCATCGGTGATTCGGGCAGCGTATCGGCGACGGGGGCGAGGACGATGAGGGTATCGGAGCGCTGGCTGCGCGCGTACTGCGATCCGGCGGTCGACGCCGCGGACCTTCGTGTCCCGGATCCGAGTGCCGTCCGGCAGCACGGCAC
>DATLGW010000115.1:0-16620 GCA_035540315.1 Burkholderiaceae bacterium
GACGTGCAGCCGAAAGCGACCACGTCGAGTCGCTCGCCGGGCCGGATCAGCTCGACGCTGCCGGCGATGTCCTTCTCCATCGCGGCCAGCGTCTCGGGAGTGATCGAGGTCGCGTTGTACAGGCGGCTCTCGTAGAACGCGACGCCGTCGAGCCGCAGCATCTCGCGCCATTCGTGCTCGATCGTGTGGTCGGTCGCCAGCACGATCAGCCCGATCGCTGCGCGCCGGCAGATGCCGTCGTCGAGCGTGAACGGCAGCTTCGCGTAATTCGGTGCCATCGCCGCGTTCGATTCGACAGCGGCAGTTGCAGTCGTGTTCATCTGTCTGCGCGGGAAACTAGGCCTTCAGGCCTAGGAGGGATAGCGCGGCTTGCGCAGCAAGCCCCTGTCCCGCTCTCCTTTAGAAATTGCTATCTTACGGTTAGAGATTCGTCTATGAAGCGCACTGGCAAGGTGTTCGGCGGCGAGCAACTGAGGCACGACAGAGACCGCTACCTTGCCCATCGCCGTCGCCTGCAATCCAACGGTAGCCGCGCAGCCAGGCGAAAGCTGCGGGCCATCTCCGGGCGCCAAGCGCGGCATGTCCGCCACGTCAACCACCAGACCAGCAAGCAAATCGTCGCGATAGCACTCGAGGCCGGGGCCAGCACGATCCGGATGGAAGATCTGACCCACATCCGCAAGCGGATCAAGGCCGGCAAGCGCGTGCGCTCCCGATTGCATCGCGGGGCGTTCCGGCAGTTTCAGCGCTTCGTCCAGTACAAGGCCGAAGCGGCCGGAATCACGGTCGAGCACATCGACCCCGCCTACACCAGCCAGACGTGCTCGGTGTGCAGTGCCATCGGTCAGCGCACCAAGCATCGCTTCGTGTGCTGCTGTGGGAATCGCGCACACAGCGACTTGAACGCAAGTCGGAACATAGCGCGATTCACCGGACCTGCCGGACCGGTGAGGGCTGCCGTAAACCAGCCTGTATTCGCGCATCGAGAGTCGATCTCCTTGTAGCGAAAAGCTCCGGCCTTCAGGCCGGGGTTGTCTACTGCAGCGTCATCCCTTCGAGGTCGATTTCCGGGCTGCGTCCGAGCATCACGTCCGCGACGATTCGCGCGGTGCCGCAGGCCATGGTCCAGCCCATGTGACCGTGGCCGCTGTTAAGGTAGAAGTTCCGGTGCCGCGTGCGGCCCAGGATCGGCGTGCCTTCGGGCGTCATCGGCCGCAGGCACGCCCAGTACTGCGGTCGCGAATAATCGGCGCCGTTGGGGAACAGCTTCTTCGCAACCCCCATCATGTGCTCGAAATCCGCCGGCGAGTGCGACGTGTCGTAGCCGGCGAACTCGGCGGTCGCCGTGAACCGCAACCGGTTGCCGAAGCGCGCCCATGCAACCAGGTTGTTCTCGTCGACGCCGCCCAGCGCCGGCGGCGCGTGGCCGTCGGACACCGGAAGCGTCAGCGAATACCCCTTGACCGGGTACACCGGCAACCGATAGCCGAGCGGGCGCGCGATCTGCGGCGCGTAGCAGCCCAGCGCGAGCACGAACTCGTCGCCGTCGAGCCGCCCGTTGTCGGTCAGCGCCGCCGACACGCGGTCGGCCGAGAACTCGAGCCGCTGCACCGTGCGGCCGAGCTCGAACTTCACGCCCAGCGCCTCGCAGCGCTGCGCCAGCTGGCGCGTGAACGCATGGGCGTCGCCGCTCTCGTCGCTCGGGCAGAAGATCGCGCCGGCGATTCCGTCCTTGCCCGGCGCAAGCGCCGGCTCGCGCGCGACGACCTCGTCGGGCGACAGCGTCTGGAGCCGCAGCCCGTTGTCCGACAGCACCGTCATTGCGGCGCGTCCCCGCGCGAACGACGCGTCGTCGCGGTACACGTAGAGCAGCCCGGCGCTGATCTGGTCGTACGCGAGCGACTCGGTGCGCGTGAGCTGCTGCAGCAGCTGCTGCGAGTACAGGCAAAGCCGAAGCTTGCGCGACGTGTTCAGCCGCGAGCGTTCGGCCGTGCAATTGCGCAGGAACTGCAGGCACCAGCGCCACATCCGCGGATCGGGCTTCAGTCGCAGCCGAAGCGCCTGCCCGCCGACGAACAGCGACTTCAGCAGGATCTTCGGCGCTTTCGGCGATGCCCAGGTGTACGAATGCCCCGGTGCGACCAGGCCCGCATTCGCGAAACTCGTTTCCATCGCGACGCCGTCGTGACGGTCGACGACCGTGACTTCGCGTCCCGCCTTCGCCAGGTAATAGGCGGTCGTCACGCCGACGACGCCGCCGCCGAGGATGATCGTGCGCATGGGCGCAGCGCGCTCAGGTCGACGCGATGACGCCGATCTCCACCGTGTACTGCGGAAACGCGAGCTTCGATTCCACGCAGGCCCGCGCCGGCGCGTGGCCCTCGGGGACCCACGGATCCCAGACCGCGTTCATTTCGTTGAACGTCTTCGCGTCGGCGAGCCAGATCGTCGCGCTCAGGATCTTCGTCTTGTCGCTGCCGGCCTGCGCGAGCAGCCGGTCGATCTTCTCGAGGATCTGCCGCGTCTGCCCGGCCACGTCGGCCGACGTGTCGTCGGCGACCTGCCCGGCGAGAAACACGAAGCCGTTGCAGACGACCGCCTGGCTCATCCGCTTGGCCGTCCCGAAGCGCTGGATGTTCATCGTTCGTTCTCCGTTGTCGTTGTCGCAGCAGTGCGCCCCGAGTCTAGTCGAACGTCCGAGGGCGGCACAACTGGCGCGCCCGAGCGTACGAGAATCCAGCGTCCAGGCGCTCAGCCGGGATCCGCGCGAGCGGGCACGTCGAGCACTCGCGGCGCATGGCCGGTCGCCTGCAGGAATCGCCGCAGCCCGGCCTGCGCGAGCACGAGCGTCGCCGTGTTCACCAGCGGATGGCACTGGATCGCGTCGGAGGACCAGATCGGCGCGTCGATCACGACGTCGACCCGGCGATCGACGTCGTTCACGAGCGCGAGCAACGACACCGAACCCGGCGTCACGCCCAGGCACTGTTGCAGCGCATCGGCCGAGCCGAACCTGAGCTTGCGCGCGTCCAGCAGCGTCGCCAGTCGGGCCAGATCGACCCGCTTCGCATACGGCACCACCACCAGGAACCGGAGCGACGACTGCGGATCGGCCAGGAACAGGTTCTTCGCCTTTGCGCCCGGCAGCGGCGGGATCAGCCGCTCCGCCTCGGCGGTCGTGAACACGGCCGGATGATCGCATCGCTCGAATGCGATCGCGTGCGCATCGAGCAGATCGAGCAGCCTGTCGCCCAAGCCCAGTCTCCTCCAGGCGCGTCAGATCGCGCCGCTGGCGCGCAGCGCGCTGATCTGCGCGTCGCTTCGACCGAGCTCGCGCAGGATCGACTCGCTGTGCTCGCCGACCGACGGAATCGGATCGGTGCGGTACGTGTAGCTGCTGTTGACTCCCGGCGGCAGCATCATCGCGATCGGACCCGCCGGCGATCCGACGGTGCCGAACCGGCCGCGCGCCTTCAGCTGCGGGTGCGCCCACACCTCGGCCATCGTGTTGACCCGCGCATTGGCGATCTGCGCGTCGTCGAGCCGCCGCACCACTTGCTCGACGCTCAGGTCCTGCAGCGCCTCCACGATGATCGCCTTCAGCGCGTCGCGGTGCTCGTTGCGGCGGGCATTCGAGCTGAACCGGGGATCGCCGGCGAGTGCCGGCTGCAGCAGCACCTTGTCGCAGAACACCTTCCACTCGCGTTCGTTCTGCAGGCCGAGCATCACCGCGTTGCCGTCGCCGGTCTCGAACGGCCCGTACGGATAGATCGTCGCATGCGAGGCGCCGCTGCGCGGCGGCGGCGGCGCGCCGTCGTACGCGTAGTACATCGGAAATCCCATCCACTCGCCCAGCGCCTCGAGCATCGACACGTCGATGTGCGTTCCCTGCCCGGTCTTGTTTCGCTGCAGCAGCGCAGCCAGCACGCTGGTGAATGCATACATCGCCGCGGCGATGTCGGCGATCGATGCGCCCGCCTTGCACGGCTCCTGCGGCGTGCCCGTCACCGACAGGAACCCCGCCTCGCTCTGGACCAGCAGGTCGTAGGCCTTCTTGTCGCGATACGGGCCGTCGTTGCCGTAGCCGGAGATGTCGCAGACGATCAGCCGCGGGTTCAGCTCCCGCAGCTCGGGATATCCGAGCCCCATCCGGGCAGTTGCCCCCGGCGCCAGGTTCTGGACCAGCACGTCCGCCTGCGCCAGCAGCTCCTTCAGGATCTGCAGCGCCGCAGGCTGCTTCAGATCGAGCGTCAGGCTCTCCTTCGAGCGGTTCACCCAGACGAAATGCGACGACAGTCCGCGGGCACGCTGATCGTAGTCGCGCGCGAAATCGCCGCGTCCGGGCCGCTCGATCTTGATCACGCGCGCCCCGAGATCGGCGAGCTGGCGCGTGCAGAACGGCGCGGCGATCGCGTGTTCCAGCGAGATCACGGTGATGTCGTCGAGCGGTCGGATCATGCGAGCCTCCGTTTGGCGGCCATTGTATTCAAGAAGGGCGTCGAATCGCGCAGGAACGGATGCGCCGAGATGGAACCGTTGGCCGCGTTCGCGCGTCATGATCGATAGCGGCAGTGCCGGTGGTGCCCATCCGCGCCCAACGCGCCGCCGCGTCACGTGACACACACGAAAGGAGTACTCGATGGCATTGATCGCACGATGGCAGATCGACGCGCGCTTCGGCCACAAGCAGAAGGTGATCGAGATGCTGCAGAAGTGGAATTCGGAGATCGGCTCGCAGCTCGGCGTCGGGGCCGAGAAGAGCAGGATCGTCACCGGTTCGATCGGCGCCGCCGAAGCGACGATCGAGCAGGAGTGGCAGGTTCCCGACCTGGCCGAGCTGGAGCGCGCGTGGGCGAAGCTCGGCTCGCTCGCCGCGCATGCGCAGTGGGGCCGTGAACTCGAACCCTACGTCGTTTCCGGCTCGTCGCGCTGGACGATCTACCGCGTGATCTGACCCCTTTCGGTCGGCAGCGCGCGCGCCGCGCCCGAAGTCGCTCGCGAGCGTGCGCGATGCCCGGACTTTCCGCTCTTCGCCTGCAACCGTTCCTGCAACCGAGGAGAGAAGACGAAATGAGGAACCCGACGAGACTCGCCGCCGCGCTGGTCGCTGCCTGCAGCGCTGCCGTTGCGGCGCCGGCTGCCGCTCAGCATGCCGGCCACGCTCCGCGACTGGGCACCGTCCAGTTCCAGGTCGATTGCAACGCCCAGGCGCAGCGCGAGTTCAATCTCGCGATGGCCTACTACCATTCGTTCGCGTGGCGACACATCGACGCGCCGCTGCAGCGGGTGCTCCAAGCCGACCCCGGCTGTGGAATGGCCCACTGGCTGCGCGCGTTGTCGTTGCTCGACAACCCGTTCACGTGGCCGATCCCGCTGTCCGACGAGGTGCTGCGGAAAGCGCAGACCGCGCTCGAGCAGGCGCGGCGCACGGGGCTCGGCACGCAGCGCGAGCGCGACTATGCCGATGCGCTCGCGACCTTCGTCGTCGATGCGCAGCATCGGCCGCACCGGGCCCGCGCCGAGGCGCTCGAGCAGGCGCTGGGCCGCGTCGCGCAGCAGTATCCCGAGGACCGCGAAGCGGCGATCCTGCATGCGCTGGTGATGTCGGCGAACTTCGATCCCGCCGACCGGCAGTACACGCGCCAGCTGCGGGCGGCGCGGATCCTCGAGCCGATCTTCGAGCAGCTGCCGGACCACCCCGGGGTCGCGCATTACCTGATTCACAGCTACGACTATCCGCCGATCGCGCATCACGGGCTCGAGGCGGCGCGCCGCTACGCGCAGATCGCGCCGGATTCGCCGCACGCGCTGCACATGCCGTCGCACATCTTCACGCGCGCCGGCGCCTGGCGCGATTCGGTCGCGTCGAACCGGGATTCGGCCGCGGCCGCGCCCGACGACGCGTTCGACAAGGCGCACGCCTACGACTACCTCGTGTATGCGCATACGCAGCTGGCGCAGGATCGGGCAGCGCGACGGGTGCTCGACGAGCTGCGGCGCTCGCCGCCGGTCGAGCATTTCGCGTTCGCCTATGCCGCCGCGGCGATTCCGGCGCGGCTGGCGCTCGAGCGCGAGCAGTGGCGCGATGCCGCCCAGCTTGCGCTGTGGCCGTCGCGCGACGCGTATCCGTGGGACAAGTATCCGCAGGCCGAGGCGATCCACGCGTTCGCTCGCGGAATCGGCGCAGCGCTGAGCGGAGCGCCGGATGCGGCGCGCGATGAAGTGCAGCGGCTGAACGACCTGCGCGACGCGATGCAGCAGACGAAGCAGCGCTACTGGGTCGAGCAGATCGAGATCCAGGCCGAGGTCGTGCGGGGGCTGGCGCTGGGTGCCGAAGGACAGCGCGACGAGGCGGTCGCAGCGCTGCGCCGGGCCGCCGATCGGGAGGATGCGACCCAGAAGCACGTGGTGACGCCGGGGCCGCTGGTCCCCGCCCGCGAGGCGCTGGCGTACCGGTTGCTGGCCGACGGCGACGCAGCGGCGGCATTGCGCGAGTTCGAGGCGACGCTGCAGCGCGAGCCGAACCGGTATCGCACGCTCGCCGGCGCAGCACAGGCGGCCGAGCGCGCCGCGGACCGCGCGACCGCCGAGCGCTACTACCGGCAGCTGCTCGAGCTGACCCGCGACGGCGATTCGCAGCGGCCGGAGATTGCGCAGGCGCAGCGTTTCCTGCGCGGCTGAGCCACAGCGGCCGTAGCAAAGGTGGCGCAATGAGCGAGTTGGCAGAGTCGGCGGTGCAGTGGACCGCGGCGCTCGGTCGGGCCGGCGGCGCGGCGTTCGTGGCCGTGTTCGTGGTCGCGACGGTGCTGCTGTTTCCGACGACTCTGCTGACGCTCGCCGCCGGTTTCGCGTTCGGGCTGCGCTGGACGCTGGTCGCGGTCGTTCCGGCGGCGACCGTGGGAGCCACGGTCGCGTTCCTGGTCGCGCGTCATCTGCTGCGCGATCGGGTCGGCCGCAGCATCGAGGCCCGCCCGCGCGATCCGCTCGAGTGGGCGCTGATCGCCGGGGGGCTGCTGGCAAAGATTGCCGTCGTGGCGATCGTGGCCCGCGCGGCGCGGCAGGCGCTGCAGCGCAGAGGCATCGGCCGCCGCCCGGCCAAGATTCGCGCCTGACTGCCGCCCGGGGCCGGCGCCTCGCCCGCGCGCCGTCGCGGCCGAACTGCGACCCCTTCCCGGTCATGCGAACTTGCCCCTAAAGGCCCCATCGCCGGATCGACCGATCGCTGCTGCCGGGCCGTCGGCAATCCACAATCTCGCCGACGCATTCGGCCCATCGTGCAAACCACGTTCGCTCCTCACGGTCCGGCGGCACGCGAGCTGCTGGACCTGGAACGCCTGCTGATTTTCGGCGGCGCGCTCATTTTCCTGCTGGTGCTCGCGGCCATTGCCGCCGCGCTGGTCGCGCCGCACAGCGTACGCCGGCAGCTGTCACGCCCGCGAACGATCGTCGCCGGCGGCGCCGTTTTCCCGCTGATCGTGTTGAGCGCGCTGCTCGCATACGCGCTGGCCGCCACGCGCGACGCGATCGGCGATCGGCGCGAGCCGGCGCTGCGCATCGAGGTGACCGGCCTGCAATGGTGGTGGCGGGTGCGTTATCTCGACGCGGCCGGCTCCCACGAGTTCGAGACGGCGAACGAAGTGCGGATTCCGGTCGATCGGACGATCGAGTTCGTGCTGCGCAGCGAAGACGTGATCCACAGCTTCTGGATTCCGGGTCTGGCCGGCAAGCTCGACATGTTTCCCGGGCGGACCACGACGTTGCGGGTCCGGGCCGATCGGCCGGGTACGCTGCGCGGGCAGTGTGCCGAATACTGCGGGACCGCTCACGCGTGGATGGCGCTCTATGCGGTCGTGTCGCCCGCGGAGGAATTCGAGCGCTGGCGGCAGCGGCAGCTCCAGGACGCGGGATCCGATTCCGCTGCCCGCGCCGAAGGCGAGCGGCTGTTCCACGCTCACGGCTGCGGGTGGTGCCATACGATTCGCGGCACCGAGGCCGCGGGACGGCTCGGCCCCGACCTCACGCATGTCGGCGGGCGCCTGTCGATCGGTGCGGCGACGCTGCCGAACAACGCCGGCACGATCGCAGGCTGGATCGCATCGAACCAGCACATCAAGCCAGGCAACCTGATGCCGCCGATCCAGTCGCTGAGCGGGCCGGAGCTGCTGGTGCTCGCCCAGTACCTGGCGGAACTGCGCTAGCGCTTCCCGTGCATGGACCTGCCCAACCCGCTTCCGCGCCCGCCGCGCGAGCTCGAGACGCTGCGGCGCATCTGGCAGCCGCCGTCGGGCCTGCGGTTCCTGACGGTCGTCAACAACAACTACGTCGGCACGTTCTACGTCGCCGCCGCGCTGATGTTCTTCCTGCTGGCCGGGCTGCTCGCGCTGGCGATGCGCGCGCAGCTCGCCGTGCCGGGGAACACGTTGCTGACGCCGCAGCAGTACAACCAGGTCTTCACGATGCACGGCTCGATGATGATGTTCCTGTTCGCCGTGCCGATGGTCGAGGCGATCGGAATCCTGCTGCTGCCGAACATGCTCGGCGCGCGCGACCTGCCGTTTCCGCGTCTGTCCGCCTACGCGTTCTGGGCCTACTTCGTCGGCGGCTCGGTCTTCTTCCTGTCGATCTTCTTCGGCGCCGCCCCGACCGGGGGCTGGTTCATGTACCCGCCGCTGACGAGCACCCGGTTCTCGCCCGGCGTCAACGAGGATTTCTGGCTGCTCGGCATCGGCTTCATCGAGATTTCCGCAATCGCAGGCGCGATCGAGATCCTGGTCGGCATCCTGCGCACGCGCTCGCCGGGAATGACGCTCGAACGGCTGCCGGTGTTCGCGTGGGCGATGCTGATCTTCGCGGCGATGATCCTGATCGCGTTTCCGGCGCTGATCGTCGCGACGATCCTGCTCGAGCTCGAGCGCGCGTTCGACTGGCCGTTCTTCGTCGCCGATCGCGGCGGCGACCCGCTGCTGTGGCAGCACCTGTTCTGGTTCTTCGGACACCCCGAGGTGTACATCATCTTCCTGCCCGCCGCCGGCATGGTGTCGATGATCCTGCCGACGATGGTGCAGGCGCCGCTGGTGGGCTACCGGCTGGTCGTGCTCGCGCTGATCGGCACGGCGCTGCTCAGCTTCGGCTTGTGGGTGCACCACATGTTCACGACCGGCATTCCGGAACTGTCGGTCAGCTTCTTTTCGGCAGCGAGCATGGCCGTCGCGATCCCGAGCGGCATCCAGGTGTTCGCGTGGATCGCAACGCTGGCCGCGGGGCGCGTGCAGCCGAAGACCCCGCTGCTGTTCGTGCTCGGATTCCTGTTCACGTTCGTGCTGGGCGGCTTGACCGGCGTGATGGTCGGGCTGGTTCCATTCGACTGGCAGGTTCACGACACCTATTTCGTCGTCGCGCACCTGCATTACGTGCTGTTCGGCGGCATGGTCTTCCCGCTGCTCGCCGCGTTCTACTACTGGATGCCGTATGCGAGCGCGCGCCCGCTGTCGGAGCGGCTCGGACGCTGGGTGTTCGGGCTCGTGTTCGCGGGCTTCAACGTCACGTTCTTCCCGATGCACTTTGCCGGACTCGCGGGAATGCCGCGACGCGTGTACTCGTACCCGGCCGGGCTCGGCTGGGACACGCCGAATCTGATTTCGTCGGCCGGCGCATTGCTGCTGGCCGCGGGGCTGGCGCTGTTCGTCTTCGACCTGCTGCGCAATTTCCGGCTTCCCAGCGGCGACGGCAATGCCGGCAATCTGTGGAATGCCGGTACGCTGGAGTGGCTGCCGAACGCGAACTACTCGAACCGCAGCATTCCGATCGTCCGCGGCCGCGATCCGCTGTGGGATCAGCCGGGGCTGGCCGACGACGTCGCGCAGGGCCGCTACTACCTGCCGGGCAGCGCCACTGGCCGCCGCGAGACAATCCTGACCAGCGCCGTGGAAGCCCAGCCGCAGGCGCTGCTGCTGATGCCGGGGCCCGCGCTGTCCCCGGTGCTATCGGCCGTATTCACTGCAGCGTTCTTCCTGCTGCTGACCGTCAAGCTGGTGGTTCCGGCTGTGCTCTGCGGCCTGATCGCGCTGGCTGCGCTGTTCGTGTGGCTGTGGGACACGGACCCGGGACCGGCTTTCGCGCCGGTGCAGATCGGCGGCGGAATCGAGCTGCCGGTTTACGTGACCGGCCGCGACTCGCACTCGCGCTGGGCGATGATCATCCTGCTGATCGTCGCTGCGGCGATTCTCGGATCCCTCGTTTTCAGCTATCTGTACCTGTGGGTCGGGGCGCCGCAGATGTGGCCTTCGGTGTCGCAACTGCCGCCGCTGTGGTTGGCTGCGCTGCAGGCGGCATCGCTGGTCGCCAGCAGCGCCGCGATCGCGCACGCGCAGCGAGCGCTGCAGCGCAACCGGCACCTGCCGATGCGCGTATCGCTGCTTGCGGCAGCGGTGCTCGCGCTGACGTCCGCCGCGTGCGAAACGCTGGCGCAGCTGCATACCGGGATATCGCCGTCGGCGTCGGCGTACGGCGCCACGGTGTGGCTGTTTGCGGCAGTCCACGGCTTCTATGTGGCCGTCGCGGTGCTGATGGCCGGTTATCTGATCGCCCGGTCCGTTGCCGGACTCGTCGATGCGCAACGGCGAGCGACGGCCGAGAACGTGTCGCTGTTCTGGCACTACGTCGTCGCGCAGGGGCTCGCGATCGCGGCGCTGCTGCACCTGTTCCCCAGAGCGGTGGCATGAACGAGCGGTCTCTCGCGGCGGCGATGGCGCCGAGCTTCTGGGCCGCGGCGATCTGGGCCGGGCATTTCGCCGTGATCTACGGCTTCACCGCCTGGGCCTGCGCGCGCGGCTTGACCCGGACCGAATGGCTTGGCGCCGGCATCGTCACCTGGGTGGTCGCGGCAGCGACGGGACTGGCCGTCGTCGCAGCGGCTTCGCTGATCGCGCGGTCCTGCCGGCGCGGGCGGCTGCGCGAGTTCACCGGTTGGCTCGGTGCGGCGCTCGCCGTGCTGGTGCTGGTTGCGGTGATCTGGGAGGCCGCGCCGGTGCTGTTGTTGCCGCCTTGCGGCTAGACCGGACGACTCGAGATGCCGTCGCAGCCTCGCTCGATCTGCACTCGAAGCGCAATCGCGGCAGCCGCCGTCGCCATCGGCCTCGCCGCCTGCAGCCGAGCGCCGGGCAACGCGCCGATCAGCGGCGCCGACCCGGAGCGCGGGCGGCTGCTGGTGCGCCAATTCGGGTGCGGCGCATGCCATCTGATCCCGGGCGTGCCGCTCGCGCACGGCAACGTCGGGCCGTCGCTCGAACGCGTCGCACGCCAGGTGTACCTGGCCGGCGTGCTGCCGAATTCGCCCGATAACCTGGTGCGCTGGATCCGTTTCCCGCAGCAGATCAGCCCGCCGAGCGCGATGCCGCAGCTGAACATCTCCGAAGCGCAGGCGCGCGACATCGCCGCGTACCTGCTGACGCTCGAATAACGGATGATGCGAATCGTCGTCGCCTTCGCCGCCGCCGCGCTGCTTGCCCTGGCCGCAGCCGCGGCCGCGATCCACTGGGGCTGGTACAACGTCGCGGCCACCGAGCCGCACCTGCAGCCGACCCGGTGGCTGCTCGACGTCGCGATGCGCCGTTCGGTGCACGCGCGAATCGATCGGATCGTGGTCCCGGCGCTCGACGATGCGCAGATGATCGAACGCGGACTGGCGCTGTACCGCCGCCATTGCCTGTCGTGCCACGGCGCGCCGGGCGTGGCGCCGGCGCCGTTCGCGCTCGGAATGCGCCCGCTTCCCGCAAACCTCGCGTATACGGCGCGACACTGGCGCCCCGCCGAGATCTACTGGGTCGTGCGCCACGGGGTCCGGATGACCGGCATGCCGGCATGGCAGTTCCGGATGTCCGATGCGGACCTGTGGGCGACGGTCGCGTTCGTTCGGCGCTTGCCGATGCTGTCGCCCACCGAGTTCCAAGCGCAGCTGCGAAACGCGCCTGCCGACGGCGCGACGGCCGCGGCGGCGGCGGCGCGACAGGATGCCGCCGCTGCCGCCGTGGGCGACCCGGTCCGGGGCAAGCAGGCGATCGAGCAGTACGGCTGCGCGGCGTGCCACCGGATTCCCGGCATTGCCGACGACGGTCCTCCGGTGGGGCCGGCGCTCGACCGGATCGCCACCCGAGGGGTCATTGCCGGGGTGCTGCCGAACAGCCGCGAGAACATGATTCGCTGGCTGCTCGACCCGCAACAGGTCGATCCGCAGACGGCGATGCCTGCGCTCGGAATCGATCCTCGAGACGCTGCCGACATCGCCGCATTCCTGTATCAGCTGCGATAGATCCGATCAGGCGCTGCCGCAGCGACGCGGCGCGTCACGACGGCGCTGTCCCGATCGCCGGCCCGCTCAGCGCGCCGCCTCGAGCTTTCGCAGCAGCGTCACCCGGTTCTTGTGCTTCTTCTCGTAGCGCTCGATCTGCCGGATTTCCTTGCCCGCAAGACCCTGCAGCTTGCTCTCGATCTGGCCGACCGTCAGATGCTGGTAGTTTTGGATCGGCAGATCCCGGTCGGGCGACCGGCCCTCGCGGTCCTTGCGCTTCTCCGCCTTGGTCTCGCCGTATTGCGCGCGCTGCTTGTTGACGATCCGCGACGCGACTTCGGTCTCGCGACCCTTGTACCGCCCCGCCTTCCTGAACCGGCTCTTCAGCTCCTCGTATTCGCGTTCCCGCTTCGCACTTGCACCTGCAGGCATGGCAGCACCTCCAATGACGTTGTCGCGAACGAAGCGAACACGCAAATCGTGTACCCGCTTCGACCGCAAGCGATCAGCCGGTACGCTGCCGAACGAGCTCGATGAATAGCGCGCAGGCGGTGCCGGGACGCGAGTGGCAAAATGCCGCAATGACCGGCTCCTCCCCCACCAGCAGCAACGCGCTGACCGAGTTCAGCGCGACCGAGCTTGCGCAGCAGATTGGCTCCCGGCACGTCAGCGCCACCGAGGTCGTGCGCGCTTTCCTGTCGCGGATCGAGCAGACGAATCCCAGGCTCAATGCGATCTGCACCGTCGACGCCGACGGCGCGCTCGCTGCGGCGAGCGAGATCGACCGGCGCTTGCGGCACGGCGTCGCAGCGAGACGGCTCGAAGGGGTCCCGTTCGTCGCGAAGGACAACCTGGAAACCCGCGGCGTGCGCACGACGTACGGCGCGCTGCCTCATGCCCAGCACGTGCCCGACGAGGATGCGATCTGCGTCGAACGCCTGCGCGCGGCCGGCGCCGTGCTGATCGGCAAGACGAACACGCCCGAGTTCGCGAGCGACGTCAACACGACGAACCGGCTGTTCGGCCCGACGCGCAACCCGTGGGATCCGCGGGTCAGTCCGGCCGGGTCCAGCGGCGGCACCGGCTCGGCGCTGGCCGCGGCGATGGCGCCGCTGGGACTCGGCACCGACCTCGGCGGCTCGGTGAGACTTCCCGCCGCTTTCTGCGGCGTAATCGGTCTGCGCACCGTGCCTGGACGCGTGCCGGTATATCCGGCCGCTTTCGCATGGGACACGCTGGTCGAGCACGTGCACGGTCCGCTGGCAACGACCGTAGCCGACGTCGGCCTGATGCTGAGCGTGCTCGCCGGACCCGACGACCGGGCGCCGAACTCGTTGCCGCTGCAGGGTTGCGACTACGTCCGAGCGGCCGCAGGCGACGTGCCGATCTCGGGCCGCCGGTTCGCGTACAGCGCGAACCTGGGCGGCATCGCGCCGGTGGATCCGGAGGTCGCCGCGCTGACGCAATGCGCGGCGCGGCAGCTCGAGCGGCTCGGCGCGACGGTCGAAGAGGCGTTTCCCGATCTGTCCGATCTGAAGACGATCGTCGCCGGAACGCGCGCGTTCGGCATCGTCGGCCGCTTCGCCGACTACGTCGATGCGCATCGCGAGCAGGCGACCGAGCAGCTGCAGCGGCAAGTCGCCGATTCGCTGCGCTTCGACCTGAAGGGGGTGGCAGCGGCGGAGCGGCTGCGAACCGCCTACTACCACCGCATCCGGCAGTTCCAGCAGCGCTACGATTATCTGGTGTGTCCGACGGCCGGCGTGCCGCCGTTCCGGCTCGACGAACCGCTGCCGACGCACGTCGGCGGTGAGCCGATCGAGCGCTTCTACGACGTGTTCCTGTACACGTACGCGTTCAGCGTCACCGGGCTGCCGTCGATCTCGGTGCCCTGCGGGTTCACGCGCAGCGGGTTGCCCGTGGGACTGCAGATCGTCGGCCGGCGGCTGCGCGAGGACTCGGTGCTCGAGGCGGCCGCAGCGCTGCTTCGCGCCTGCCCGGAGTATCTGCGCCGGCCGCGCCTCGATGCGCAGGCACTGTCGCGTTTCGAGCCGCTGCGGTCGCCGGTCAGCACCAGCGCCGATTGGATCGGCGGGCCGCGCTGACTCGCGCCGCGCATGGGTAGAATCGCCGGTAGCCCGCATTGACAACCTGCCGGCGCGCGACGCGCGCACCGGCACCGATCGGGCAGGCGCCGCGTTCGCGGCGGCCTTCCACCGACAACGCATGAGGAGATCTCCGATGGATCGTCGTTCTGCGCTCAAGCACGCCGGCGTCGCCGGCGTGCTCGCCGCCGGCGCGGCTCCCGCCGTTCATGCCCAGACCAGCATTCGCTGGCGGATGGCCCACAGCTTTCCGAAATCGCTCGAGACGATCTTCGGCACAGCCGAAGTGTTCTCGCGCATGGTCGGCGAAATGTCGGGCGGCAAATTCACGATCAGCGTGCACGGAGCCGGCGAGCTGATGCCGCCGTTCGCGGTGCTCGACGGCGTCGAGAAAGGCACGGTCGAGTGCACGCACACCGCGTCCAACTTCTTCGCCGGACGCGACGAGACGTTCGCGTTCAACGGCATCCCGTTCAGCCTGAACTCGCGTCAGATGTCAGCCTGGCTGTACGACGGCAACGGGCTGAAGCTGATGCGCGAGTTCTATCGCAAGTTCAACGTGATCAATTTCCCGATGGGCAGCACCGGCGCACAGATGGGCGGCTGGTATCGCCGCGAGATCAAGTCGCTTGCCGACATGCGCGGACTGAAGCTGCGGGTGTCGGGGCTGGTCGCCGGCAAGGTCTACGAGCGGCTCGGCGTCGTGCCGCAGAGCATCCCCGGCGGCGAGATCTATCAGGCGCTCGAGAAAGGCACGATCGACGCGGTCGAGTTCTCCGGCCCGTACGACGATCAAAAGCTCGGCTTCTACAAGGTGGCGCCGCACTACTACTACCCGGGCTGGCACGACGGCAGCCCGGTGCTGGACCTGTTCGTGAACGCCAAGGCCTACGAGGCGCTGCCGAAGGAGTATCAGACGATGATCGAGGCCGCCGCATCGCACTGCCACGTGCTGATGCAGGCTCGCTACGACGCGCGCAACCCCGGCGCGCTGAAGCAGCTGGTGGCCTCTGGCGCGCGGTTGCACCGGTTCCCGAAAGAGGTCATCGACGCCGGCTACAAGGAGGCGATGGCGCTGTACAGCGAGCTGGCGGCGAAGAACCCGAACTGGAAACGGGTCTACGACGACTACTCCCGCTTCCACGCCGACCAGAACCTGTGGTTCAGCTTCGCCGAAGCGGCGATGGACGAATACACGCAGTCCAAGCGCTGAGGCAGGCGCGCCGCATCAGTTGCCGCGATCGCGTTCGAGGGCCCGACGGATCCGCTCCGTCGGGTCGTCGTCCTGCGGCGCGGCGGGCGACTGCGGCGCGAACCGCTTCATCGGATCCTCGTTGCGATCCCGGTCGCGGTAGCTGCCGCGATCGGGCTCGATCCTCAATTGCTGCAGGTCCACCGGCGGGCCGCGCTCGAGCCGGTCGGTCACCAGCCCCGGGTACAGGATCAGGACCGTGACCATCGTCAGCTGCAGCAGCACGAACGCGATCGAGCCGCGGTAGATCTGCTGCGTCGTCACGCCCGCGATCCGTCGACCGGTCACGCGATCGTCGTAGTCGTCGCGCGGCGCGACGCTGCGCAGGAAGAACAGCGCGAAACCGAACGGCGGCGTCAGGTACGACGTCTGCAGATTCATGCCGATCAGCACGCCGAACCAGATCAGGTCGATCCCCATCTTGTCGGCCACCGGCGCCAGGATCGGGATCACGATGAACGCGATCTCGAAGAAATCGAGGAAGAACCCCAGCACGAAGACCAGCAGGTTCACCGCGATCAGGAAGCCGATCTGCCCGCCGGGCAGCCGATCGAACAGGTGCTCGACCCAGAAGTGGCCGTCGGCGGCGTTGAACGTGAAGCTGAACACGGTCGCACCGATCAGGATGAACATCACGAAGCACGTCAGCTGCGCAGTCGAGTCGACCGCTTGGCGCAACACGCCGAATCCGAGCCGACCGCGACCGATCGCCATCGCGAGCGCACCGACCGCCCCCATCGCGCCGCCTTCGGTCGGCGTCGCGACACCCAGGAAGATCGTCCCCAGCACCAGGAAGATCAGCACCAGCGGCGGAATCAGCAGCAGCGTCACGCGCTCGCACAGCTGCGACAGCAGCCTCAGCCGCAAAACCCGGTTCGCCAGCGCCAGCAGCAGCGCAGCGACCGCTCCCACAGTCAGCGACAGCACCAGCACCTCGTCGGTGGGCGCGGCCGAGCTGCGATCGAGCAGCGGGTTCA
>DATLGW010000116.1:0-5788 GCA_035540315.1 Burkholderiaceae bacterium
ATCGCCGAGCGGACCGGTCGACGACGCCGCGTATCGCCGCATCAGCGAGCTGGTCCTGGACGAGGTCGCGCGCGGCGGCTTCGACGGAATCCTGCTCGCGCTGCACGGCGCGATGGCGACCCAGAGCCTGGAGGACGGCGAGGGGACGCTGCTTGCGCGGCTGCGCGAGATCGATCCGCGCACCCCGGTGGGCGTGACGCTGGACATGCACGCGAACGTGTTCGACGCGATGGTGCGCAACGCGACCGTCATCACCGGCTACCACACCTATCCGCACGTGGACATGCGCGATGCCGGCGCGCGCGCGGCCGACATCGTCGCGCGCACGATCGCCGGCGAGGTCGCGCCGCAAATGGCGTGGGCGAACCGGCCGATGCTGCCGCACGTGATGCGACAGGGCACGCATGCCGAGCCGAACCGTTCGTTGCAGGCGCGCTGCGTCGAGCTCGAGCGCGCGCGGACGGCGCTCGCGGCGTCGGTGTTCGTCGGTTTTCCGCATGCGGACATCGAACAGGCGGGTCTGTCGGCCGTCGTCTGTGTCGACGGCGATCGAACCCGAGCCGAGGCGATCCGCGACGAGCTGCTCGAGCGGGCCTGGGCAGCGCGCGCCGATTTCGTCTATCGCGGCGAGCCGCTCGCGGATTCGGTTGCGCGCGCCGCGCGGATCGAGCAGGGGCCGGTCGTGCTGCTCGACCACTGCGACAACGTCGCGTCCGGCGGCGCGATGGACACCGTCGAGGTGCTCGCCGAAGTGCTGCGGCAAGGGCTCGATCGCGCCGTGTTCTACGCGATTCACGATCCGCAGGCGGTGCAGCAGGCGATCGCCGCGGGGGTGGGCGCGCAGGTCACGTTGTCGGTCGGCGGCAAGACCGCGATGCCTTCGATCGGCGCGAGCGGCCGGCCGCTGCAGGTCAGCGGCCGCGTCCGGCGAATCACCGACGGCACCTATGCCTACCGCGGACCGATGGCCGCCGGATCCAGCACGAACAACGGACCGACCGTCGTCATCGACACCGGGTCGCTCGAGCTGGTGCTGATGACGCTGTACCAGGAGCCGTTCGACCTGAATTGCTTCTATTCGGTCGGAATCGATCCGATGCAAAAGCGCTATGTGGTGATCAAGAGCCGCGTGCACTGGCGCGCCGGCCTGGGCCCGCTCGCGCGCGAAGTGATCGAGTGCGCATCCGTCGGCGTGACGACTTCGGACTATTCGATGCTGCGCTTCTCGCGCGTGCGCCGCCCGATCTATCCGCTCGACCCGATCTAGCAGGGAGCCTGCTGGCGATCTCCGTCGGCTCGGCACGGCTGCCCAGCGTCGATTCGCATCGGCGCGGCCGAGCCGCTTGCGGCAAGACTTGCCGGCGCGCTGGTAGCGGTTACGTGGCGCGTGCCCCGATATCGCGCGCCGGCCGCGGTTCCTGCGGCGGGTCGCCTGGGCATGAAACTTGCTGTGCCATACCGTCGCCAGCAAGCTGCTGCGCCGCATCAGGGGAGGCCGATTGGCCAGCGAACGACGACCGAACGCCAGAGAGGACCTGCTGGCGCTGATCGAGGACGATCACCAGCACCTCGAACAGGGGCTCGCGCACCTGGAGGCGCTCGATCCCGAGGACACTCCGGACGAATGGGTGGCGTGGGTCGCGCAGCTGTGCCGCGGGCTGGCGGTGCATTCGCAGCTCGAGCACGAGCTGCTGTATCCGGCCGCGCGCCAGGCGATCGAGACGCCGCTGACCGCGGTCGAGGCCGAGCTCGAGCATGCGGCGATCCGCCTGCTCGTCGAGCGCCTGCAGACGCCGGCAGGCGACGACGAGGTCGCCGTGGCAGCGCTTCGCGTGCTGGCGCGCCAGCTGCGCGAGCACCTGCAGCGCGAGCGCGACGAGTTGATCCCGCAGCTGCAACGTGCCGAGCTCGACTGGGATGCGCTGCTGCATGCGACGCTGGCGCGGCGCGAGGAGCTGACGCTCGACGTCCGGGAGCCGGCGCTGTGAAGCCGCGGCTGCTGGTGTTCACCGATCAGCGCTGGGACGAGGGCGCCGGGCTGGCGCAGCTGCTGGCGCGCTTGGCAGCACAGCGTCACGTGACCGTGGTCGAGGAGCCGGTGTACGGGATCTCCGGATCGTTCCTGCAGCGGTTTACGCCGCGTCCGAACCTGGAGGTGCTGCGGCCGCATACCCCGGTTGCGGCGCCGGGTTTCTGCGACGAGCAGCTTCCCGAACTCAAGACGCTGCTGTCGGACCACCTGACGGTCGGGACGGCTTCGCCGCAGTTCATCGCATGGCTCGCGACGCCGGCGGGGCTGCCGTTGCTCGAGCAGCTCGAACCGATCGCGATCGTCTATCAGCAACCCGACGACATGCCGCTCGACGTCCCTGCGGCGCTGTTCGAGCAGCGCGAGCGCGATGCAATGCAGCGTGCCGATCTGGTGCTGACGCGAGGTCCGGCTGCGCGCGAAGCGCTTTCGCGCTTGCATCCGAACGTCCATTGCCTGCCGGTGTCGGTTGCGGCGCTTCGTCCGCCCGAGGGCTGCGCTGGCTGGCCCGCGTCCGATGCGCCGGCAGCCGATCGGCCCACGCTCGGTTTCGCCGGCGTCGTCGATTCGCGGATCGACCTGTCGCTGCTTTGCGCGCTGGCGGACGCCGAGCCGCAATGGCAGCTCGTGATCGTCGGCCCCCACGCGGACGTCGAGCCGTTGCCGCACCGGCCGAACCTGCATTGGGTCGGCCAGGGCTCGGCGCAGCTGCTGCCCCGGATTGCCGCCAGCTGGGACGTGTGCCTGCTGCCGTTGCGGCGCGAGGTCGCTTCGCAGCGCGCGAGCGGCAGCGGCCGGGCGCTCGATCTGCTCGTTTCGGGCAAGCCGGTGGTCGCGACGGTCGCGCCGGACCTGCCGTCGCCGTGGTTGGACCTGGTCGACGTCGCCGCCGATGCCGATGCCATCGTCGCGGTCTGCCGCCGCCACTTGGCAGCGAGCGCAGCGCAACGGGCGCAGCGCGCGCAGGCGCTGAGCGAACGATGCGCGGGCTCGACTCCCGAGGCCGCAGCTGGCGCGGTGCTGCGCTTGCTCGAGCCGCTGTCGACGCCGCGCCGGACGCCGTCGCGCAGCGACGCGCGCGCCGGCGGCGATCGCGGCAGCGCGCCGGTGCTGTCGTTGCGGGCGCGCAGCGGCGCGACCGGCAGCGCCGCCGCGCGCCGGGTCGCGAACGTGATCATCGGCGCCGGTCCCACCGGCTTGTCGGCAGCGTATTACCTGGACGATCCCGACACGCTGCTGATCGAGCGCGAACACCGGGTCGGCGGCCGCTGGCGGTCTCGATGCGCCGGCGGCTTCACGTTCGACTATCCGGGCCATGCGATGGCGGCCAGCGATCCCGAGGTCGCAGCGTTGTACCAGCGACTGCTCGGCGAGAACCTGCACTGGCAGTTGCGCACCGCGTCGATCTGGGCCGACGGTCGTTTCATGCCGTACCGCTCGAACGATCCGTTCGCTGCGGCCGTCGGCCACAGCGGCGTGCGGTTCGGCTATCCGATGCGCGGGGGCTATCAGGCGCTGATGGACGCGCTGCTGGGGCGGCTGCGGGGCGAAGTGGCGCTCGACACGCGCGCGCTGCGGGTCTCGCCGCTCGATCGGACAGTGCTGCTCGACGACGGCCGGGTCGTGCGATACGACACGTTGATCAGCACGATTCCGCTGCCGCAGCTGGTCGAGGCCTGCGGCGACGAGGCGCCGGCCGAGGTGCGGCGAAGCGCCGAGTCGCTGCGTTACATGTCGCTGCGCTGCGTGCACCTGGGCATTGCGCGCGAGCGGCTGACCGATCTGCACTGGATCTATTTCGCGGGCGACACGGTGTTCCATCGCGTGTTCGCTCAGGGCAACGCCAGCCCCCACTGCAGCCCGCCCGGCGGCTTCGGGTTGACCTGCGAAGTGATCCACTCGCCGGCCCGGCCGCTGGTCGCGCACGGCGATGCGCTGGTGGATCGCTGCGTGGCCGATTGCGTTCGCGTCGGCTTGCTGCGCGAGGACGACCGGGTGCTTGCCGCTTGCGAGGTCGACCTGCGCTACGCGTACGTCGTCTACGACCATGCGCGGTCCGCCGGCGTGGAGCAGATCCGCGGTTGGCTCGGCAGGCACGGCGTCGTGCTCGCCGGGCTCTACAGCGAATGGGAATACTGTAATTCCGAGCATCCGTTCCTCGCCGGACGCAAGGCCGCGCAGCAAGCGCTCGTGCAGCGCTCGGGCGCGCCCGCGGCCCAAGTGCGTTGACGGGGGCAACGGGCGCAGCTGCGGGCGTTCGTTCGCCCGGCCGTGGCGGTCGCTCGGTCGGAGCTAGGAGTCGGCCCCGGATGTCGATCCGTTCGCGCCTCGTCGTCCTCGTGCTGGCCGTGATCGTTCCCGCGATCGTGGCCTCGGGCTGGGCCGTCTACACGACCTATGGCCGCGAAACCGATGCAGTCGAGCGCACGCTGCGCGAGACGACGCGCGCGATGGCGCTGCTGGTCGAGCGCGAGATCGAAAAGCGCGAGACCGCGGCGCTGATCCTCGCGACGTCGCCGTCGCTGCTGGCCGCAGACCTCGAGACGTTCCGCAACCACGCGCTGGCCGCGATCCGCCCGCTCGGCGGTCACGTCGTGCTGGCCGACGCGAACCGGCAGTTGCTGAACACGTCGGCCGAGCTCGGCAGGTCGCTGCCGCCGCTTGCACTGCCGACGCAGGACGCCCAATTCGACGGCGTGCAGGTGTCTCCGATGCTGCGCGCGGCGGGCTTCGACGAGCCGCTGATCGCGGTGACCGTGCCGGTGGCGCGCGAGGGCGCCGCGGCGTGGAACCTGAGCGTGACGATGACTCCGTCGCAGCTGCAGCGCGTGATCTCCGATCAAAGCCTGCCGCAGGGCTGGACTGCGGCAGTGCTCGATCAGCAGGGAGTCGTCGTCGCGCGCCAGCCCGATCCGGCGCGCTGGATCGGCACGCCGGCGCAGCCCGATCTGCGCGAGCGCGCAGCCCGCGATCGCGAGGGGATCTTTCAGACCGTCACGCTCGACGGCAGCGCAGTGACCGCGTTCTTCAGCCGATCGCCGCGCTACGGCTGGACGTTCGCGATCGGCGTGCCGCGCACCGTGCTCGGCACGACGGTGTCGGGACCGCTGGCCGAGATCGCGATCGCCGCTGCATTGCTGCTGGCGCTCGCAGTGCTGGCGGCGGCCCGAGTCGGCCGCGGCGTCGCGACCGCGATCGAATCGCTGCGCGATTCGGCGCATGCGATGGAGCGCGGCGAGCGGATCGAGGCCGCGCGTTCGGGCGTGCAGGAGACCGACGAAGTCGCGCATGCGCTGGCGCGGGCGAGCACGCGGATTCGCGACGCGAACGACGCGCTGGAGCGGCGGGTGGCCGAGGCGGTCGCCGAGACCCAGGCAGCCCAGCAGAAGCTGCTGCACACGCAGAAGATGGATGCGATCGGACAGCTGACCGGCGGCATTGCGCACGACTTCAACAATCTGCTGCAGACGCTGGCGACCGGCCAGCAGGTGCTCGCCCGGCTCGTCAACGACCCGCGCGCGCGGCCGGTGCTCGAGGCCTGCGAGCGCGCGGTCCACAAGGCGGCGAAGCTGACCCAGCAGCTGCTCGCGTTCGGGCGGCGCCAGACGTTCAGCTCAGGCTCGATCGACCTGCGCGACCAGGTGCTGGGAATCCGCGAGCTGCTCGCGGGCGCGCTGCGCGAGGACATCGTGCTCAGCATCGAGCTGGCGCCGGACCTGTGGCCGGTGCAGGCCGACTCGACGCAGCTCGAGCTCGCGC
>DATLGW010000117.1:0-6856 GCA_035540315.1 Burkholderiaceae bacterium
CGACCATCGCCATCGCCTTGGTCCGCTGCGATTCGCGCGTGCTGTCGGCGATGAACGCCGTGACCGCCGCGGAGATCGCGCCGGCGCCCTGCAGCGCACGACCGACCACGGTCATCGCCACGTCGGTTGCCGCAGCCGCGACGAAGCTGCCGGCGGCGAACAGCAGCAGCCCCGCGACGATGACCGGCTTGCGACCGAGACGGTCCGACGCGGCGCCGAACGGCAACTGCAGCAGGCCCTGCGTGAGCCCGTAGATGCCCAGCGCCAGCCCGACCCACAGCGCATCGTCGCCTCCCGGAAGGCCGCGCGCATGCACCGCGAACACCGGCAGGATCAGGAACAGGCCGAGCATCCGCATCGCGAACAGCGTGGCCAGCGATACGCTGGCGCGCAGCTCTTGCGGCGTCATCCGATCCGGCGAGCGCGCCATCAGGGTGCGGGTGGCAGAAGCCGACATCGAAACGGAAAGCGGGCAGCGAGTTTCGGGCAAACCCGGTGCCGGCAGGCGGAGCGGGAGTTGGTTATATTAGCAGGTTGCCTTGTACTGCCCCGAGCGATGGACGCGATCCGGATCCGCGGAGCCCGCACGCACAACCTGAAGAACGTCAACCTGGATCTGCCCCGCGACCGGTTGATCGTCATCACCGGCCTGTCGGGGTCCGGCAAGTCGTCGCTCGCGTTCGACACGCTGTATGCCGAGGGACAGCGGCGCTACGTCGAGTCGCTGTCGACCTACGCGCGGCAGTTCCTGCAGCTGATGGAAAAGCCCGACGTCGACCTGATCGAGGGGCTGTCGCCGGCGATCGCGATCGAGCAGAAGGCGACCAGCCACAATCCGCGCTCGACGGTCGGCACCGTCACCGAGATCCACGACTACCTGCGGCTGCTGTTCGCGCGGGTCGGCACGCCGTACTGCCCGAACCATCCGGAGCAGGCGCTCGAAGTGCAGACGGTGTCGCAGATGGTCGATGCGGTGATGGCGCTGCCGGCCGACACGCGGCTGATGGTGCTGGCGCCGGTGGTGACCGGGCGCAAGGGCGAGCACGGCGAGCTGTTCGACGACCTGCGGTCGCAGGGCTTCGTGCGGGTGCGGATCCGCACCGAGGGCGGCGTGCGCGAGGGCGCCGGACGCATCGTCGAGCTCGATTCGGCGCCGGCGCTCGCCAAGAATCAGAAGCACACGATCGAAGTCGTCGTCGATCGGCTGAAGATCGACGCCGGAATCAAGCAGCGGCTCGCCGAATCGTTCGAGACCGCGCTGCGACTGGCCGAGGGCCGAGTGATCGCGCTCGAGATCGACAGCGGCACCGAGCACCTGTTCTCGAGCCGCTTCGCATGCCCGCAGTGCAACTGGTCGCTGCGCGATCTGGAGCCGCGGCTGTTCTCGTTCAACAACCCGCTGGGCGCCTGCCCCGAATGCGACGGCCTGGGCTCGGTCGAGTTCTTCGATCCGAAGCGGGTCGTGCACTTCCCGAACCTGGGGCTCGCGTCGGGCGCGATCCGCGGCTGGGATCGGCGCAACCAGTTCTACTTCCAGATGCTGCAGAGCCTGGGGGCGCACTACGGCTTCGACGTCGACACGCCGTTCGAGCAGCTGCCGCAGCCGGTCCAGCAGGTCGTGCTGTACGGATCCGGGCAGCAGAAGATCCCGTTCCTGTATCTGAGCGACTCGGGCAAGCGGGTGCCGCGCGAGCACGTGTTCGAAGGCGTGATCCCGAACCTGCAGCGCCGCTACAAGGAAACCGATTCGCTGCACGTGCGCGAGGAGCTCGCGAAATACCTGAACACGCGCCCGTGCCCGGCCTGCGGCGGCACGCGGCTGCGCAGCGAGGCGCGCCACGTCAAGGTCGGCGCGCGCGGCGCGGACAAGCCGATCTGGGAGATCTCCGGCTGGACGCTGGGAGAATCGTTGCACTGGTTCGAGCAGCTGGCGCTGCCGGGCGCCAAACAGGCGGTCGGCGATCGGATCGTGCGCGAGATCTGCAACCGGCTGCGATTCCTGAACAACGTCGGGCTCGACTACCTGTCGCTCGACCGGTCGGCGGAATCGCTGTCGGGCGGCGAGTCGCAGCGGATCCGGCTGGCGTCCCAGATCGGATCGGGGCTGACCGGCGTGATGTACGTGCTCGACGAGCCGTCGATCGGGCTGCACCAGCGCGACAACGATCGGCTGATCGGCACGCTCAAGCACCTGCGCGATCTCGGCAACTCGGTGCTGGTCGTCGAGCACGACGAGGATGCGATTCGCGCGGCCGATCACGTCGTCGACATGGGCCCCGGCGCCGGCGAGCACGGCGGGCGCGTGATCGCCGAGGGTTCGCCGGCGTCGATCGCGGCGAACCCGGCGTCGCTGACCGGTCGCTATCTGTCGGGCGAGCTGCGGATCGACGTGCCGTTCGCGCGCGTGCCGGCGACCGACAAGCGGCTGACGATCCGCAACGCCAGCGGCAACAACCTGCGCCGCGTGACGGTCGAGGTCCCGGTCGGCTTGCTGGTCTGCGTGACCGGCGTGTCCGGGTCGGGCAAGTCGACGCTGATCAACGACACGCTGTACAACGCGGTCGCGCGGCATCTGTACGGATCGCAGGCCGAGCCTGCAGCCCACGAGGGGATCGACGGCCTCGAGCACCTGGACAAGGTCATCAGCGTGGACCAGAGCCCGATCGGACGCACGCCGCGCAGCAACCCGGCGACGTACACGGGGCTGTTCACGCCGATCCGCGAGCTGTTCGCCGAGACGCCGATCGCGCGCGAGCGCGGCTACGGCCCCGGACGCTTCTCGTTCAACGTCAAGGGCGGGCGCTGCGACGCCTGCGAAGGCGACGGCCTGATCAAGGTCGAGATGCACTTCCTGCCCGACGTGTACGTGCCGTGCGACGTGTGCCACGGCAAGCGCTACAACCGCGAGACGCTCGAGGTGCTGTACAAGGGCCGCAGCATCGCCGACGTGCTCGAGATGACGGTCGAGCAGGCGCACGCGTTCTTCTCGCCGGTGCCGGCGATCGCGCGCAAGCTGCAGACGCTGCTCGACGTCGGTCTCGGCTACATCCGGCTCGGCCAGAGCGCAACCACGCTGTCGGGCGGCGAGGCGCAGCGCGTGAAGCTGTCGCAGGAGTTGTCCAAGCGCGATACCGGCCGCACGCTGTACATCCTGGACGAGCCGACCACGGGGCTGCATTTCCACGACATCTCGCTGCTGCTGCGGGTGATCCACGCGCTGCGCGATCACGGCAACACCGTGGTGGTCATCGAGCACAACCTCGACGTGATCAAGACCGCCGACTGGGTGATCGACCTCGGACCCGAGGGCGGCGCCGGCGGCGGCCGCATCGTCGCGGTCGGCCCGCCCGAGGCGATCGCGGCGAACAAGGAAAGCCACACCGGGCGGCACCTGGCGCGGGTGTTGCGGCGCAGCCGCGCGCAGCTGAGCGCGGCCTGAGCCGACACCCGGTCGGTCACCGGCGGATTCCCGGGCCGAGGCGGAATCGAACCGCTCCGGGCGGACCAGCGCAGCGCGCCATGCTCAACGTCGTGCGGGCGTATCACCAGCGGCCGCTGTACTTCACCGGCTTCCAGACGCTGTCGGGACCGCTGGGACCCGGCCGCGGCCAAGGCAGCCTGCTGTTCCCGTTCGGGCCCGGGCTGACCAACTCCGTCTACCACGCCGCGCTCGAGTTCCGGGCGCATGCGCCGACGTTCCAGGTCGCGGTGTTCGACAGCCAGGAATTCATGCGAGGGTTCCTCGCGCCGATCCCGGTTTCGCTGTTCAGGTACTACGTGGAGCAGCGCTGGCCGACCGACATGCTGCTGCACGTGTTCGTTCACGAGATCCGCGTCGTCGGCACCGGCGGCGAGCCCAAGCGGCGCTACCTGAACGATCCGGCTCGGCCGCATCGCTTCGCCGAGTTCCAGCACACGGTCGAGCTGTTGCGCGGGTGCGAGCTGGTGCTGCGCGACGACGTGAAGCGCACGCCCCTGGGACCTGAGCTCGCTCCCGATCGGCTGGCGAGCGTGTCGACGCTCGCGGCGGTGAGCGACGCCGGCCTCGCGCTCGAGCCGGTCGTGCGCGACGGCGACATCGTCCGCTACCGCGTCTACCGGATCGAACGCAGCGCCGTGTTGCGGCTGCGCCCGAGGCCCGATTCGACGTGCGCCGGCATCGTCGCCGACGAGGGGCGCGTGGTGGGCGCCGACGATGCCGCCCCGCTCCGCGGCCGGGAGACCATCGTCACGCTGCGTTCGCCCGAGGCGATGCTGCATTACCTCGGCCAGGTCGCGCGCCAGCAGCACCTGCGCGGCGAGCACGCGATCGTCCCGCGCGCGGGCGGCGAGCCGTTGTTCGTGCTCGGCCGCGAGAGCGCCGGCACCGGCGCTGCGGGCGCCGCGACGCCGGTCACCGTCGACTACGACGGCGAGTCCTGGTGGATCCCGCGCGAGGCCGGCCATTCGATGCACGTGCTGTCGCTGGTGTCGCAGATCATCGGTCTGCAGAAAGAAGCGAAGGACCTGCCGGCAGTCACGACGATCCGCGCGCTGCCGTAGAGGGAGCTGCGCGGCCGACCCCTGCCGCGGCGTGGATTTCGCGGCCGACTTATAACTGCGCAATGTTTCCGATCGCGCCCCCGATCGAGCCGATGCTGGCCAAGCTCGCCGACGCGCTGCCGCGCGGCGACGAATGGCTGTACGAGCCGAAGTGGGACGGTTTCCGCGCGATCGTCTTTCGCGGCGGCGGCGAGCTGTACATCCAGAGCCGCGACCTGCGACCGCTCGATCGCTATTTTCCGGAGCTGCACGAGTCGCTGCTCGCGCGGCTGCCGTCGCGGTGCGTGGTCGACGGCGAGATCGTGATTGCGACGCCGAGCGGGCTCGACTTCGATGCGCTGCAGTTGCGGTTGCATCCGGCAGCGTCGCGGATCGCGAAGCTCGCCGCGCAAACGCCGGCATCGTTCGTCGCGTTCGACCTGCTGGCGATCGGCACGCGCGATCTGACCGCGGTCACGCAGCGCGAGCGCCGCGAGCTGCTGCAGAAGCACTTCGCGTCGGTCGAGCCGCCGGCTTATTTGACGCCGCTGACCGACGACGTCGGCATCGCGTCGGATTGGCTGTCGCGGCTCGAAGGCGCGGGCCTGGACGGGGTGATCGCAAAGCTCGCGACCGCCCGCTACCAGCCCGGCAAGCGCGCGATGATCAAGGTCAAGCATGCGCGCACCGCCGACTGCGTCGTCGCGGGTTTTCGCTGGCACAAGAGCGGCGCCGACGCCGTCGGATCGCTGCTGCTCGGGCTGTACGACGACCACGGCGCGCTGCAGCACGTCGGCGTGACGTCGTCGTTCACGATGGCGATGCGCCGCCAGCTGGCGGTCGAGCTCGAGCCGCTGCGCAAGGACGCGATGCGCGCGCACCCGTGGCGCGAATGGGCGTCGGCCGGCGAAGCGTCGGCGCGGATGCCGGGCGCGCACAGCCGCTGGAGCGCCGGCAAGGACCTGTCGTGGGAGCCGCTGCGGATCGAGCGCGTCTGCGAAGTCAAGTACGACCACCTGCAGGGCGACCGGTTCCGGCATGCGGCGACGTTCGTTCGCTGGCGGCCCGACCGCAAGCCGCAGGACTGCCGCTACGACCAGCTCGAGGTCACGACGCCTTTCGAGCTCGCGAAGGTGTTCGGCGCGAGGACGGCGGCGCAGCGCTGCCTTTCCCCGCCGACAGGTCTTCGTCCGGGTCGAGCGGCTCTTGCGGCGGGCGGTGGCGCGGCGGCACGTGCTGCAGGTTCACGCGGATCCGGGTCCACGTCGCGTACCGGCCGCGCATCGCGTCGATCAGCACGTCGGCGGGCTGCAGCCGCTGCGCCGCCTGCGGATGCCGTGCCTTCCAGCGCTCGAGCCCGGCGAGCGCATCTTCCTTGCGCCGCGCGCGGCCGATCTCGATCAGCGGATGCGCGGGCACGCGGCGTCGCGACGGCTGCACGCGCGGCGGCTCGCCGGGCTGCTTCGCATACTGCGGCGGCCACGGCGCATCGCCCAGGCCGTCGCGCTCGTGCCGCGCCGACAGCTCGAGCAGCGAATCGAGCGAACCGGCGTGCTCGTCGATCGGCGCGTGCCGATCGCCGATCGACGCGAACCGCGCCGGCATCGTCGCCAGCGTGAAGTCGCGCGGATCGCAGGCGTCGACCTCGTCCCACGACAGCGGTGCCGACACCCGCGCATCGTCCGTCGGCCGCACCGAATACGCGCCGGCGACGGTGCGGTCCTTCGCGTTCTGGTTGTAGTCGACGAACACGCCGTGGCGCTCCTCCTTCCACCATTTGCTGGTCGCCAGCGCCGGCACGCGCCGCTCGACCTCGCGCGCGAGCGCGAGCGCCGCGCGGCGTACCTCGTCGAAGCCCCAGCGCCGCTCGATGCGCACGCACACGTGCATCCCGCGCGACCCCGACGTCTTCGGCCATCCGGTCAGCCCATGATCGGCGAGCGTCGCGCGGACCACGTGCGCGACCTCGACGATCTGCCGCCAGCCCACGCCGGGCACCGGATCGAGGTCGATCCGAAGCTCGTCCGGATGCTCGAGATCGTCGGCGCGCACCGGGTGCGGATGCAACTCCAGGCAGCCGAGATTCGCCATCCACGCGAGCGCCGCCGCGTCGCGCGGCACGACCTCGTCGGCGGTGTTGCCCGACGGGAATGCGATGCGAACCACGTCGATCCATTCGGGACGCGCGGCGGGCGCACGCTTTTGGAAGAAGAACTCGCCGCCGACGCCATTCGGGTACCGAACGAGCACGTTCGGCCGATTACCGGCGCCGCGCAACGCACCGTCGGCGACTGCGAGGTAATAACGGACCAGGTCCAGCTTCGTGTAGCCGGCC
>DATLGW010000118.1:0-4238 GCA_035540315.1 Burkholderiaceae bacterium
GAGTAGGGCGGAGCCAGGGCCGACGGTTTCGCGTGTGCAGCGCGTCACTGTGCCGAGCCCCGCAGCACCTTCACATTGAGGCCAGCGACTCTGCCAAAGGTGCGATCGCCTGTCAGGAAGACGTGATCTGGGCCGAGTTGCAGACAGCATCCGGCCTGCAGCGCATCCGGCGTGCGAAGCCCATGCAGTACGCGGATCGCGGTGGCGAGTTCGATGACGTCCTTCGTCAGCTCCACCCAGAGAAGATCCGGCTGCGCGAAGAACACGTCGAAAGCGGCCAGAACCCGAGCGTCTCTGTTGCGCGCCGGGCGGACGCGGCATTCGAGCCAGGAAAGCCGGCTGACTGCGGAGTCGGTGTCCGGCCGCAGCCCTATGGCATCACGCACTTGCTGCCGCACCCGATCGCGAAACGGCGGAGTTCCCTCGACGAGATAAATGAGGGCACTCGCATCGAGAAACGCGATCATCGCCAGTCTTCGCGGTCACGGCGCAGCTCGCGGTCGATCTGGGTCTTTTTCTTCTTGCCAGGAGTCGAGTGCTTCAGCAGCCACTCGAGTGCCGTCATTCCGACGCGGCCCCGAGTCGACTGTTTCCGCAGCAGCCGATCGTACTCCGCTTGCGACACTACCACCGCTGCCGGCTTGTTTCGCTTGATGAGATGGACGGGACCGTGACGCAGCTTTTCTTCGATCGCGGCCATGCCCCGTCGCTTCAGTTCTCCAGCGGTGAGAGTGCGCATAGAACAGTACCGATCTCAGTACCGTTCATTCTACGCCTCTCGCTGGAGCGACGGCTACTCGTCCGTTCAGCCTACGAACCAGCCCGTTCGGTAGTCGGGAAACGTCGGCATCCAGCCAAGATCCCGCTTTGCGCGGGCATTGGACACTCGGAAGCTCGGTAGCCGCCGGGATCCTCCCGGAGCTGGTGCCGGTGCGCCGTAGGATCTCGCAACGAACTCGAACACCTCCCGCCAGGTCACTGGCCGATCGTCGACGACGTTCAGCGTGCACTGCGCGACGTCGGACTCGGCGGCCAGCACGACGGCATCGGCGAAATCCGCGGGGTGGATCAGCGACACATAATCGCCGCCATCGCCCGGCATCTGCAGACGGCCCTCGCGCGCGAGACTTTCCATCTGCTGCGTGCGCCCGCTCGCCGGGCCGTAAAACAGCCCGCCGCGCAGGATGACCCAGGACAGCGGTGTTTCGCGAACGATCGCTTCCATCGCGATCGCCGAGTCGAGCACGCCGCCGCCGGTCAGCGGCGCGTCCTCGTCGGCAATTGCATCGCGGGGCCCGGAAAGCAGCATCGCAATGCTCTGCTGGACATAACGCGTGACGCCGGCGCGGCAGGCTGCATCGATCAGATTGCGCGTGCCTTCGGTGCGGATGCGGTCGTTCAGTGCCCAGTCCGTCGCACCGCCGGCTTGCGGAATCGCGGTCGCCAGATGCAGCACGGCGTCGCACTGCTGCAGCGGCGCCCACAGCGAGCCTGAGTCCAGGATGTCGCCGCGAACGACCTCGAGCTTCGTCGCTGCCCGCAGCGGCCGCGCGCTCGCGTCGCGCACGATCGCGCGGACCCGATGGCCCCGCTCGAGCAGCCGGGCCACGACCGGGCGGCCCAGCACGCCGGTCGCGCCAGCGACGGCGATCCGCATGGTCCGATCAGCTCGCGCCCGCTGCCTTCAGCCGCTCGTTCTGCGGGAACAGGAAGCGTTGCGACTCGGCGTCGTTGTCGGTCTTGAACGAGTGCCGCTTGCGCAGCGCCTCGACCCGTGCCGCCGCCGGCCGCGCATTGACTTCATCGAGCAGCCGCTTCAGGTTCGGGTACTTCGCCCAGGCATCGTCGATGCCCAGCACGTACGGCACCATCCGCACCCAACCCCAGACCGCCATGTCGACGATCGAATAGTCGTCGCCGACCATCCACCGCCGCGACCCCAGGCGCTCATCGACGATCTTCCAGTGGCGATGCGCCTCGTAGTCGTAGCGGTTCAGCGCATAGACCTTCGGCTCGGGCGCGAAGTGGCGGAAGTGCACCGATTGGCCGGAGAACGGTCCGATGCCCGACGCGGTGAACATCAGCCACGACAGCATCTCGGCACGCGCGGGCGACGCGAGATCGGTCGGAACGAAGCGCTGCTCGCGATCGGCGAGGTACAGCAGGATCGCATTGCTGTCGAAGACCGTCGCGTCGCCGTCGACGATCGCCGGCGCCTTCGCGTTCGGGTTGATCTTCAGGTACTCGGGGCTGAACTGCTCGCCCTTGCGTGTATCGACCGGCACCGCCTCGTACGGCAGGCCGAGTTCCTCGAGCAGCAGCGCGACCTTCATCGGGTTCGGAGCGAGGTTGTAGAAGAACTTGGGCATCGGGTCTCTCTGGTTGAACGGACGCCGATCGTAGCAGGCGGCCGCCGAGTCCGCTGCGCGCCTCGCGAGGGGGCGCGCGGAACGATCGGCGCGCTGGATCCGAAGCGTCGCTGCGGCTACCATCGCCGCGAACGAACGACTTGCTGGCCACCGATGCCCGACCTCGACGACCTCCTCGCGAACAACCGCGCCTGGTCCGCCCGCCGCACCGACAGCGATCCGCAGTTCTTCGCGCGGCTGGCACGCCAGCAGGCGCCGCGTTACCTGTGGGTCGGCTGCTCGGACAGCCGGGTGCCGGCAAACGAGATCCTCGGGCTGGATCCGGGCGAGGTGTTCGTGCACCGGAACATCGCGAACCTGGTCGTGCACACGGATCTGAATTTCCTGTCGGTGCTGCAGTACGCGGTCGAGGCGCTGCGCGTACGGCACGTGATGGTCGTCGGCCACTATGCGTGCGGCGGCATCCAGTCGGTCGCGCGCAACCAGAAAGTAGGGCTCGCCGACAACTGGCTGAAGCACATCGAGGACGTCTCGCTTCGGCACCGCGACCTGCTCGCGTCCGTAGCGAATCCGGAGCGGCGCGACGATCTGTTGTGCCGGCTGAACGTGATCGAGCAGGTCGCGAACTTGTGCCGCACGACGATCATGGAGCGCGCCTGGGCGGGTGGACAGCACATCGAGGTCCACGGGCTCGTGTACGGCCTGAAGGACGGCCTGCTGCGGCGCGTGGGCGTCAGCGTCGGTCCCGGCGATGACTGGGCCGAGCGTCATCGCGAGTCGTTGCAACGCGTCGGCGAGGACGGCGCGTCGACGGCATGAGCAGCCACCCGCGCTGAGCGGGGAAGCGGCTCCCTGGAATTCTTTTCGGGCTGCCCCAGCAGCGGCTCGGGATAGTCCTCGAACGTGTGTCGAGGGTGGTCCTCCTCCGTTCGCCTTCAGGTACACCCGCGGTTCGGGGCGCGCACAACAGCGACACTGGGTGGCGGACCGGGTTCACCAGCTTTTAGTTGAAGACTCCCAAGCGATTTGCCGAAGCCCCCTCAGTTAACCGCTGTCGCGGGTCTCAGTCAAGACTTATCGACCGTCATTTCGTATCGCGTTCTGCTGCGCCGCAAAAGCCTGCAGCGGCAGCAGCATCGTCGAGCACACGATGACGCGGCGAGATCGCATCGGTCGCGTGTTCACGACATAATTCGTGCCCGGATTCACGATCGAATGCTCGAGGAGTTACATGGCAAACGCGTCCCGCTCGCCGGCAACCGTCACGGTACAGATCGACAGCGGCCGCGTGCGCGTGACCCGCTACGACTTCGCCGAAGGTGCCGAGACCGGCTGGCACCGGCATGCGCACGATTATGTCGTCGTGCCGTTGTGCGACGGCGCGCTGCTGCTCGAAGAGCCCGATGGCAATCGCACGGTGCAGCTGAAGTCCGGCGCCTCGTACGCACGCAACGCCGGCGTCGAGCACAACGTCGTCAATGCGACGAGCGGGCCGTTCGCGTTCGTCGAGATCGAGCTGCTCTGACGCGTTCATCCTGCTGTACGAACCGCAGCTCGATCCGCAGGGGGCGCGGCGCTGGCAGTCGTGGGCGGACTGGATGCAGGAGTGGTGCCGGCGCAAGGATTTTCGCGATGCGCTGCCGATGTTGCTGCATGGCGAGGATCCGGAGTTCTGCAGGTACGTCCTTGCGCAGCGCGAGGCAGCGCAAGCCGCTGCGGCTTCGGAGGAACCGGATACCGCGCGTCGCCGATCGGACGGCGCGACGCCCACTGCGCGCGAACCGGCGGCTACAGCACCCACTTCACCGGCACGCGTGGATCGGGCCGATAGGCGCAGTAGGTGCCGGTCCGGATGGTGTGGTCGAAATG
>DATLGW010000119.1:0-4156 GCA_035540315.1 Burkholderiaceae bacterium
ACCCGAGCACCAGCGCCGGCGAACGCCGCGTCTGCAGGCAAAACCGCGACAGCGGCGCCACCTCCACGCCGAGATCGCGGGCCTCGAGCGCGAGCGACTGATCGTCGCGATCGCCGTTCAGCCACCCGATGGTCTGCAGGCCGGACGCTGCGGTCTCGACCGAGATCCTGCTGCCGAGCCGACGGCGGCAGACGTCGAGCAGCAATTGCTGCCGCGCCGCGTACAGGCTGCGCATGCGCCGGATGTGTCGCGCGAGGTGCCCTTCGGCGATGAACTGCGCCAGCACCCGCTGCTCGAGCGCGCTGCCGTGGCGGCCGGAGACCGCGCGGGCGGCCGCGAGCGGCTCGATCAGCGCCGGCGGCGCAATCACGAAGCCGGTACGCAGCGACGGGAACAGCACCTTGGAGAACGTGCCGACGTAGATCACGTGCTGGCCGCCGTCCAGGCCCTGCAGCGACGGAACCGACTGGCCCTCGAAGCGGTACTCGCTGTCGTAGTCGTCTTCGATGATCCAGGCGCCGCTGCGACGGGCCCATTCGATCAGCGCCAGGCGCCGCGGCAAGCTCATCGTCACGCCCAGCGGGAACTGCTTGGACGGGCACACGACCAGCACCCGCGGGTCGGCCGCCGGCGCCAGCGCCGGCGTGACGTCGGCCCCCTGCGAATCGACCGGGACCGCAACCACGTGACAGCCGGCTGCCCGCACGGCCGAGAACGCGCCGGGAAAGCACGGGTCCTCCACGCCGACCCGGTCGCCCGGCATCGTCAACACGCGCAGCAGGATGTCGATTGCATGCTGCGCTCCGGCGGTGACGACGACCGAATCGGCGCTGCAGTGAACGCCGCGGGAGATCGACACGTGATCGGCGATCGCCTGGCGCAGCGACCGGTCGCCTTGCGCATCGACCTCCCCGAGCAGCGCAGTCAGCTGGCCGGCCTCCCGCGCTGCGCGCAGCACGCGCGCCTGCAGCCGAGACCAGGTGTCGATCGGGAATTCGTCGATCGCGGGGTGGTTGATCCGGAACGGCACCGGCGGCGCGGCGCGCCGCAGCGAAACCGGCACGAACTCGAACGCATTGCGCGCGGTCGGCCCGCCGATCTGCCCCGGCGCAGCGGGTTGGGTCGCCCGCTGCGCTGCAGCGCCCGATGCGTGCGGCAGCAGCGGCGACACGAAATGCCCGGAGCCGGGAGCCGCCTGGATGTACCCCTCGACCTCGAGCTGCACGAACGCGTGCAGCACCGTGTTGCGCGCCATGCCCATTTGCGACGCCAGCGCTCGCGTCGACGCGAGCCGCTGCCCGGGACGCAGCGAACCCGACAGGATCGCGTGCCGCAATCGCAGATACAGCTGGCGGTACAGCGGCTGCTCGTGCGCGGCGTCGGCGGCCGCGAGACGAAGTTCGGGTGTGACCGACACGGGAGTCGAACGGCGTCGTCGCGAAAGTGGTTCCATCAGTATGTCAGAAACTGGCGCTTGTGGCGGGACCACATGCCGGGCTAGGCTCTGTACGCCCCGGATGACTTGTTTGCAAACGGCGCCAAGGAGGAGGCAGAGATGAGACGACTGTGTGCGTTCGTGGCCGCGCTGCTGCTCGGAGCGTGGCTGCCGTTGGCCGCGGCTCAGACCGCGGCTCAGACCCCGGTGCGCGGCGGCGTGCTGCAATCGGTGCTGTGGCCCGAGCCGGGCGGGATCGTGCCTGGACTGCACCTGCAGTCGCCGGCGCTGCTGCCAGGCACCAAGATCTTCGAGAGCCTGCTGACGTACGACTTCAATCTCCAGCCGCAACCGTCGCTGGCCGAGTCGTGGCAGATCTCCCCCGACGGACTCAAATACACGTTCAAGCTGCGCCGCGACGTCAAGTGGCACGACGGCAAGCCGTTCACCGCCGACGACGTCGTGTTCACGTTCAGCGAGTTCATCGTCGAGATCCATCCGCGCTCGCGGGCGGTGTTCCAGCGGACCAAAGTCAACAAGATCGACGACCACACGGTCGAGTTCACGCTGACCGAGCCGTTCGCCCCGCTGATCCGCAGCTTCGACACGATCGGCGGCCCAGTGCTGCCCGCGCACATCTACAAGGGCACCGACTACCGCAAGAACCCGGCGAACGCGAACCCGATCGGCACCGGGCCGTTCAAGTTCCGCGAGTGGCGGCGCGGCGAATACATCCACCTGGTGCGCAACGACGACTACTGGCGCAAGGGAATGCCGTATCTGGACGCGATCTACTATCGATTCATTCCCGATGCCGCGTCGCGCGCGCTGGCGATCGAGAGCCAGCAGTTCCACATCGCGACCCAGAACGACCTCGAGCTGATCGATGTCGCGCGCCTGTCGAAGCTGCCGTACATCGACGTCACGCACCGCGGCTGGGAGTGGGGCTCGCCGATCGCGTGGATCCAGCTGAATTTGCGCAAGGAGCCGTTCAACGACCGGCGCTTCAGGCAGGCGTTGATGCACGCGATCGATCGCGAGCAATTCCGCGACACGGTCTTTCACGGATTCGCGAAGGTGGCGACCGGGCCGATCCACTCCAGTTCGCCGTATTACGAGCCGAACGTCAAGCGCTACGAGTTCAGCCCGGCAAAGGCCGAGGCGCTGCTCGACGAAATGGGCTTGAAGCGCGGCCCGAACGGCGTGCGAATGCAGATGAAGATGCTGGGGCTGCCGTACGGCGAAGTCTGGAACCGCGCCGCCGAGAGCACGCGTCAGGCGCTGCGTCGGATCGGGATCGACGTCGTGCTCGAGTCGACCGACGCGGCGGGGTTCGTCCAGCGGCTGGGCAATTGGGACTACGACGTGCTGATGACGTTCCTGACGACGCTGTCGGATCCGGCGTTGGGCGTGTCCCGCACCTTCCTGACCGAGAACCAGCGCAAGGGGATCCCGTTCACGAACGAGTCGGGCTATTCGAACCCGAAGGTCGACGCGCTGTTCAAGGAGGCCGCGTCGACGGTCGACGAGTCGCGGCGCAAGCAGCTGTATTCGGAAGTGCAGAAGCTGCTGGTCGAGGATGCGGCGCTGATCTGGCTGGTCGAGCTGCAGTGGCCGACGGCGACGAACAAGCGGGTGCACAACGCGGTCATCAACGGGCTCGGGCCCAACAGCAGCTTCGCGGAGGTCTGGCTCGCGAAGTGACGCGCGAGCGGAAGACGCGCCGTGCGAATCGCCGCCGCAATCGCCGCCTGGCTGCCGCGCGCGATCCTGATGCTGGCCGCGATCGGCCTGCTGAACTTCGCGCTGATCCGGCTGGCGCCCGGCGATCCGGCCGTCGTGATCGCCGGTGAGAGCGGGGCAGCCGACGCGGCGTTCATCCAGCAGATCCGCACGGCGTACGGCCTGGACCGGCCGATGCCGGTCCAGGTCCTCAACTACCTCGGCCGGCTCGCGGTGCTCGACCTCGGGGTCAGCTATCGTACGCACCAGCCGGTCGCGAAGATGATCGCCGATCGGATTCCGGCCACGCTGCTGCTGACGGCGACCGCGCTGCTGATCGCGATTCTCGTCGGTACGACGTTGGGAATCCTGTCGGGGCGATCTCGCGGCGGCCCGGCCGATCTGGCGATCGGCTCGGCCGCGATGCTGTGTTACGCGATGCCGGTGTTCTGGGTGGGCCTGGTGCTGGTGCTGATCTTCTCGGTCGGGCTCGGCTGGTTCCCCGCGTTCGGCATGGCCTCGCTGATCCCGAAGCAGGGTGCGGCGCGCTGGCTCGACATCGCGCACCACTTGGTGCTGCCGGCCACCACGCTGGCGCTGCTGCACCTGGCGGTCTACGTGCGGCTGGCGCGCGCGTCGACGCTCGAGGTGCTCGACCGCGAGTTCGTCCGCGCCGCGCGCGCCAAAGGGCTGACCGAAGGCGAGGTGATGCGCCGGCACGTGCTGCGCAATGCGCTGCTGCCGACGGTCACGATGGCCGGCCTGCAGATCGGCCACCTGTTCGGCGGCGCGGTCGTCGTCGAGACGGTCTTCGCGTGGCCCGGCATCGGGCGGCTGGCGTTCGATGCGCTGCTGCAGCGCGACTACACGGTGATCCTGGGCGTCTTCTTCGTGTCGTCGGTCGTGGTCGTCCTCGCGAATCTCGCGACCGATGTCGTGCTGCGGCTCGTCGATCCGCGGATCGGGCGATGAGCGCGCGCATGCTGTCGTGGTCGGACG
>DATLGW010000120.1:0-10764 GCA_035540315.1 Burkholderiaceae bacterium
GCCTGCGGCCGGCCATGCACCGGGCGCCGATGCGCGAGCGGCGTGCGCCGGGCGCAGTGCGCAGCGCGGCGCTGCTGCTTGCCCTCGTGCTGGCCGGCTGCGCGGCGCCGCGTCCGACGCCGATCGCGGACCGGCCGATCAACGTCGACGGCCGCTGCGTGCAGGCCGAACCCGACGGTTTCCGCGAGCAGGCGACGCTGCGGGTGCACGAGAACCGCGTGTCGGCGCTGTCGTGGCAGCTGTGGGTCGGCAAGCGCGGCAGCTGCCGATTCGAGCTGGAGGAGTTCAGGCAGACGCGGCTGCGCCCGTCGGTCGAGCTGCAGGCGCTCGACGGCAGCGGCTGCAAGCTGCTGGTCTGGCAGGAACCGCGGCGCGTGACGCTGGCGCACGCCGGTTGCGAGCAGCGCTGTACGCCCGGAATCTACGACGACGCCTGGCCGGTGATGTTCGAGCCGGCGACCGGGCGTTGCGCGCGACTGGACTGAACGCGATGGCGCAGCACTGGGAAGTCGTGATCGGGCTCGAGACGCACGTGCAGTTGCTGACGCGCTCGAAGATTTTTTCGGGATCGCCGACCGCGTTCGGCGCCGAACCGAACCGGCAGGCGAGCGCGATCGATCTGGCGCTGCCCGGCGTGCTGCCGGTCGCCAACGAGGCGGCGGTGCATCATGCGATCCGGTTCGGGCTGGCGATCGGCGCGGCGATCGCGCCGCAGTCGGTGTTCGCGCGCAAGAACTATTTCTACCCGGACCTGCCGAAGGGCTACCAGATCAGCCAGTACGAGTTGCCGGTCGTCGCCGGCGGCGCGCTGCCGATCGCATGGGAGGAGCGCGGCGAGCGCCGGCGCAAGCAGGTCCGGATCACGCGAGCGCATCTCGAGGAAGACGCCGGCAAGTCGCTGCACGAGGACTTCCACGGCATGACCGGGATCGACCTGAACCGCGCCGGCACGCCGCTGCTGGAGATCGTCAGCGAACCCGACCTGCGCTCGGCCGCCGAAGCGGTCGCGTATGCGCGCGCGCTGCACGGGCTGGTGACCTGGCTCGGGATCTGCGACGGCAACATGCAGGAAGGCTCGTTCCGGATCGATGCGAACGTGTCGGTGCGTCCGGCCGGCAGCGAAACGTTCGGCACCCGCTGCGAGATCAAGAACCTGAACTCGTTCCGGTTCATGGAGCGCGCGATTTTGTTCGAGGCGCGCCGCCAGATCGAGCTGATCGAGGACGGCGGTCGCGTGGTCCAGGAAACGCGGCTGTACGATGCCGAGCGCGACCAGACGCGCTCGATGCGCAGCAAGGAGCATGCGCACGACTACCGCTATTTCCCGGACCCCGATCTGCCGCCGCTCGCGATCGACGCCGCGCTGATCGCGCGGATCCGCGAGGCGTTGCCCGAGTTGCCGGCTGCGCGCCGCGAGCGCTTCGTGCGCGACTGGGGCTTGTCCGACTACGACGCGACGACGCTGACCGCGACCCGCGACACCGCCGACTATTTCGAGCAGGTCGTCGCCGCGCTGCCCGATCCGGCGCGGCTGGCCAAGAGCGCCGGCAACTGGGTGATGGTCGATCTGGCCGCGCAGCTGAACCGCGAAGCGATCGACATCGCCGCCAGTCCGATTCGGCCGCCGCAGCTCGCCGGCCTGATCGCCCGGATCGCCGACGGCACGATCTCGGGCAAGATCGCGAAGGACGTGTTCCAGCACCTGTGGGAAATGCGCTCGGACGCGCCCGATGCAGTCGATCGGATCATCGCCGAGCGCGGGCTCACGCAGATCAGCGACGCCGGCGCGCTCGAGGCGATCGTCGCGCAGGTGCTCGCTGCGAATCCGAGGTCGGTCGACGAGTACCGCGCCGGCAAGCAGAAAGCGTTCAATGCGCTGGTCGGCCAGGTGATGAAGGCGACGCAGGGCAAGGCGAATCCGCAGCAGCTCAACGAGCTGCTGCGGCGCAAGCTCGACGGCTGAGCCCGCTGCGGTGCCGCTGCGAGGGCTTGCCTCGCGCCGTCAGCGAACCGGCTGGGTCGCGTCGGCCGCCCAGACCTGCGGCCGCTCGGTCAGTTCGCGCAGCCGGCGCAGGTCGGCATCGAAGCGCTGGTTGACCTGCTGCTGATCGCCGCGGCGCTTGTCGATCAGCGCCTGCTCGCCGGCGAGCGCGGCGGCCGCGCCGGACAACTGCTGCAGCAGCTGCGGCGGCACCGGCTGGCGCGGATTCCCCCGCTCGTGGGCGTCGACTTGCGCGCGCGCCTGGGAAATCTGTTGCGCGAGCTCGCGCGATCGGTCCAGCGCCGCAGCGATGTCTGCGTCGAGCTCGGCGAGCAGGCGCCGGCGCGTTCCCTCGAGCGCGGCGACGTCGCGGTACTCGTGCAGCAACGCCCGGTCGCGCGCCTGCGCCTGGCGCCGTTCGTCGAGTTCGCGTTGCTGTTGCGCGCGGTCCTGCAGCTGCCGCTCGCGCTGTTCGGCCGTCGGCGGCGGCGCGATCTCGCGCCGCAGCGCACCGTCCGAACGCAGCTCGCGCATCGGCTGCGCCGCGCACTCCGGGATCGGCCGGTCGGCCGTCAGCGTGCGCCCGCGGGCATCCTTGCAGACGAAGATCGAGCCCGCCGGCGCCGACTCCTGCGTTCGCCCGAGCGAGGGCGTCAGCAGTAGCGCGACAACGGCGGCGGCGATCGCGACGCCGTGATTTATTTCACGTTCCCTGGCCTTCATGCGGCGACGATAGTCGCGCCGCCTCGTCGCTGCCAAAACGGGCCCGATAATCGGCGATACGCGCGCGATGGACGGCGTGATCGGTCAAGCCGCTCGCGCCGCTGTCCAGGAACGCGAACAGATCGTCCAGCGTCGCGATCGCCAGCACCGGCAGTCCGTAGTCGCGCGTGACTTCCTGGACCGCCGAATGCGCGGTCGGATGCGCCGCGTCGCCGCCGCGCTCCATCCGGTCGAGCGCGATCAGCACCGCGACCGGCTGCGCGCCGGCGCCGCGGATCAGCTGCACCGATTCGCGCACCGACGTGCCGGCCGAGATCACGTCGTCGACGATCACGACGCGGCCGCGCAGCGGCGCGCCGATCAGCACGCCGCCCTCGCCGTGGTCCTTCGCTTCCTTGCGGTTGTACGCGAACGGCACGTTGCGGCCCAGCGCGGCCAGCGCGACCGCAGTGGCCGACGCCAGCGTGATCCCCTTGTACGCGGGGCCGTACAGCATGTCGAAACCGACGCCTTCGTCGGCCTCGGCGCGCAGCAGCCTGCGCGCGTAGAACGATGCCAGCCGTCCGAGCCGCGCGCCGTCGTCGAACAGCCCGGCATTGAAGAAATACGGCGACAGCCGGCCCGCCTTGGTGCGGAACTCGCCGAAGCGCAGCACGCCCGCGTCGAGCGCGAAGCGGATAAAATCCTGCCGCTCGTCCATCGATTCGATCTTCCCCGGCCGCATCCGGCCATCCCCCGGGCTTGCATCTTACCGTCACGCAATGCTGCGAATCACCACGCTGAACCTGAACGGCATCCGCTCGGCCGCCCGCAAGGGCTGGTGCGAATGGATGCAGGCGCAGCGGCCCGATGTCGTCTGCGTGCAGGAGGTCCGGGCCGATCGCGGCGACCTCGATTCGGCGCTGGCGAACATCGGCCGCTGGCGCGGGCACTTCGACTGCGGGCAGCGCAAGGGCTACAGCGGCGTGGCGATCTACACGCGGCGCAAGCCGCAGGCGGTGCGCTGCGGCTTCGGCAGCCGCGAATTCGATCCCGAAGGCCGCTACGTCGAGGCCGATTTCGGCAAGCTGACCGTGGTGTCGGTGTACGTGCCCTCCGGATCGAGCTCACCCGAGCGGCTGGCGGCGAAGTTCCGCTTCCTGGCGCAGTTCCGCCGGCACCTGAAGAAGCTGCGCGCCAGCGGCCGCGAGATCGTGCTGTGCGGCGACTGGAACATCGCGCACCAGCCGATCGACCTGAAGAACTGGCGCTCGAACCAGAAGAACCCCGGCTTCCTGCCCGAGGAGCGCGCGTGGCTGTCGAGCGTGTTCGACGACGTCGGCTACGTCGACGTGTTCCGCCGGATCGATCCGCGCCCCGAGCAGTACACGTGGTGGAGCAATCGCGGCCAGGCGTGGGCGAAGAACGTGGGCTGGCGGCTCGACTATCAGCTGGCCACGCCGAACGCTGCGCAGGCCGCGCGCGCCGCATCGATCTACAAGGCGACGCGATTCAGCGATCACGCGCCGCTGACGATCGACTACGACCTGAAGCTGTCCGCATAACGGCTGCCGACGCGAGCCCCGGCTGCGGCAATCCCGGGGTCGGCGCCCGCGGTGGCGCTGCTAAACTCGGCTGCCTCGCCTTCGCGGAACCTCTGCAGGCCCTGAACGCGTCCCCGCCGCTCCGATCGGGGATCGCGGCCTCGGCAACGCGCCGATGAGTACCACCGGAATCCAGCTCCGCTCCCAGCGTTGGACCGAATACGCGCAAGTGTTCGCATCGCGCCGGATCGCCGCGATGCTCGCTCTCGGGTTCGCCAGCGGGCTGCCGCTCGCGTTGTCGGCCGGAACGCTGCAGGCGTGGCTGACGCTCGAAGGCATCAACATCCGCACGATCGGGTTCTTCGCGCTGGCGGGGCTGCCGTACACGTTCAAGTTCGTCTGGGCGCCGCTGCTCGACCGATTCGAGCCGCGCTGGCTCGGCCGACGGCGCGCGTGGCTGCTGATCACGCAGCTCGCGCTCGCGGGCACGTGTTTCGCGATGGCGCAGTTCGAGCCCGGATCGAACATCGCGGTCGTCGGCGCGCTGGCGGTGCTGATCGCGTTCCTGTCGGCATCGCAGGACATCGTGTTCGACGCGTACCGGGCCGATCTGCTGACGCCGCAGGAGCGCGGCGCCGGCGCCGCGGTGTCGGTGCTCGGCTACCGGCTGGCGATGCTGGTCTCGGGCGGGCTGGCGCTGATCCTCGCCGATCAGTGGCTGGGCTGGCCGAACACCTACCGGCTGATGGGCATCGTGATGGCATCGATGGCGCTGGTGACGCTGGCTGCGCCGCGCGCGCCCGAGGTCCAGCCGATCGCAAGCGATGCGCGCCGCGAGCTCGGCGGCTTCGTCGCGATGATCGCGACCGGCGTCGCCGTCTACGTCGTGATGTCGTGGGCGGTGCAGGCGAGCGGCTGGAACGCGAACGGCCGCTTCGCGGTGCTCGCGTCCGACACGGTGACGCTGTTGTCGTCGTTCGCCGCGGCGCTGTACGCCGCGCGGCGGGTGGGCTTTCCGTCGTTCGTCGCGCCGTGGGACGCGTTTTTCTCCCGCCGGCATGCGGTCGCGCTGCTGGCGCTGATCGTGCTGTACAAGCTCGGCGATGCATTCGCCGGGACGCTGTCGACCGCGTTCCTGATCCGCGGCGCCGGCTACACCGCGACCGAGGTCGGCGCGGTCAACAAGGTGCTGGGGCTCGCCGCGACGATCGTCGGCGCGCTGGCCGGCGGCGCGCTGCTGTCGCGCGTGCCGCTGTACCCGGCGCTGATGGCGTTCGGCCTGCTGCAGGCGGTGTCGAACTTCGGCTACTGGCTGATCGCGGTGCTGCCGAAGAACTACGCGCTGATGGCCACCGCGATCGGCGTCGAGAACCTGTGCGGCGGGCTGGGCACTGCTGCGTTCGTCGCATTCCTGATGAGCCTGACCGACCGCCGCTTCACGGCCGCGCAGTATGCGCTGCTGTCGGCGCTGGCGGCGGTGGGCCGGGTCTATGTCGGTCCGGCCGCCGGGGTGCTGGTCGAGGCGTTCGACTGGCCGGTGTTCTTTCTGTTGACGGTCGCCGCTGCGCTGCCGGGCCTGGCGCTGTTATATTGGCTGCGTGCCGAGATCGCCGCGCTCTCTGACGCGGCGCAACAGGAGTCGACCCCTCGATGAACGATCTGACCCGACACGCGACGCTCGCGCAGAGCGACCTGACCGATGCGCAGCTGCGCGCATTCTGGATGCCGTTCACGGCGAACCGCCAGTTCAAGGCGCAGCCGCGGCTGCTGGCGCGCGCCGAAGGCATGTTCTACTACACGCCCGAAGGGCGCCAGATCCTCGACGGCACCGCCGGGCTGTGGTGCGTGAACGCCGGCCACGGCCGCAAGCCGATCGTCGACGCGATTGCGCGGCAGGCCGCCGAGCTCGATTTCGCGCCGACGTTCCAGATGGGGCATCCGCTGGCGTTCCAGCTGGCCGAGCGGCTGCTGCAGATCCTGCCGCGGGATTTCGCGCAGGTGTTCTTCACGAACTCGGGCTCCGAGTCGGTCGACACGGCGCTGAAGATCGCGCTCGCATACCACCGCGCCCGCGGCGAGGGCCACCGCACGCGGCTGATCGGACGCGAACGCGGCTACCACGGCGTCGGCTTCGGCGGCATCTCGGTCGGCGGCATTGCCGCGAACCGCAAGGTGTTCGGCGCGATGCTGCCCGGCGTCGACCACCTGCCGCACACGCACGACCTGCAGCACAACGCGTTCTCGCGCGGCCAGCCGAAGTGGGGCGCTCATCTGGCCGACGAGCTCGAGCGGCTGCTCGCGCTGCACGATCCGTCCACGGTGGCCGCGGTGATCGTCGAGCCCGTCGCCGGCTCCACCGGCGTGCTGATTCCGCCGGACGGCTACCTGCAGCGGCTGCGCGAGATCACCGCCAAGCACGGCATCCTGCTGATCTTCGACGAGGTGATCACCGGCTTCGGCCGGCTGGGCAAGCCGTTCGCGACGCAGTATTTCGGCGTGACGCCGGACCTGATCACGGTCGCCAAGGGCATCAACAGCGGCACCGTTCCGATGGGGGCGGTGTTCGCGCGCCAGGGGATCTACGACGCATTCATGCAAGGTCCCGAGCGGATGATCGAGCTGTTCCACGGCTACACGTATTCCGCGCATCCGCTCGCGTGCGCAGCGGCGCTGGCGACGCAGGACCTGTACCGCGACGAGGGCCTGCTCGAGCGCGCGAGCGAGCTCGCGTCGCATTGGGAGGACGGACTGCACTCGCTGCGCGACTGCCGCAACGTGATCGACCTGCGCAACATCGGGCTGGTCGGCGCGGTCGAGCTGGCGCCGCGGCCGGACGCGCCCGGCGCGCGCGCCTACGACGCGCTGGTCAAGGCGTTCTTCGACGAGAGCCTGCTGATCCGGGTCACGGCCGACATCATCGCGGTGTCGCCGCCGCTGATCGTCAGCCGCGCGCAGATCGACGAGATCTTCGGCAAGCTGCGCCGGGTGCTGCAGGCGATCGACTGACCTGCGGAGTCGCTCGATGATCGACAAGACGGTGGCGTCGCTCGCCGAGGCGGTCGCCGACATCCACGACGGCGCCACGGTGCTGATCGGCGGCTTCGGCTCCGCCGGTCAGCCCGGCGAGCTGATCGACGCGCTGATCGAGCAGGGCGCGAAGGACCTGACGATCGTCAACAACAACGCCGGCAACGCCGACTACGGGCTGGCCGCGTTGCTGAAGGCGCGCCGGGTGCGCAAGATCGTCTGCTCGTTTCCGCGGCAGACCGATTCGTACGTGTTCGACGCGCTGTACCGCGCCGGGGAGATCGAGCTCGAGCTGGTGCCGCAGGGCAATCTCGCCGAGCGGATCCGCGCCGCCGGCGCCGGCATCGGCGCGTTCTACACGCCCACCGGTTACGGCACGCTGCTTGCGCAAGGCAAGGAGACGCGGCGGATCGGCGACCGCGATTACGTGCTCGAGTACCCGATCCACGCCGATTTCGCGCTGATCAAGGCGCTGCGCGGCGACCGCTGGGGCAATCTGGTGTACCGCAAGGCCGGCCGCAATTTCGGGCCGATCATGGCGACCGCCGCCAAGTGCACGATCGCGCAGGTGCGCGAGATCGTCGCGCTCGGCGAGCTCGACCCGGAGGTGATCGTGACGCCGGGAATCTTCGTGCGCCGGATCGTCGAGGTGCCGGCGCATGCGGCGCGGGCGGCCGCGCCGAGCGTGCCGCAGGCATGACACAGGAGACACGCGAATGACCAGTACCTATCAGCGGCTCGACCGCAACCGGATGGCCGCGCGCGTCGCGCACGACATCCCCGAAGGGGCCTACGTGAACTTGGGCATCGGACTGCCGACGCTGGTCGCGAACCATCTGCCGCGCGATCGCGAGATCCTGCTGCAAAGCGAGAACGGCATCCTCGGCATGGGCCCGGCGCCGCCGGCCGGCCAGGAGGACGAGGATCTGATCAACGCCGGCAAGCAGCCGGTGACGCTGCTGCGCGGCGGCGCGTATTTCCATCACGCCGATTCGTTCGCGATGATGCGCGGCGGCCACCTCGACATCTGCGTGCTCGGCGCGTTCCAGGTTTCGGCGACCGGCGACCTCGCGAACTGGCACACCGGCGCGCCCGATGCGATTCCGGCGGTCGGCGGCGCGATGGATCTGGCAATCGGCGCCAAGCAGGTGTTCGTGATGATGGAGCACCTGACCAAGAGCGGCGAGCCCAAGATCGTCGAGCGCTGCAGCTATCCGCTGACCGGCATCGGCTGCGTGTCGCGCATCTATACCGACCTGGCGGTGATCGACGTGACCCGCACCGGGCTGCAGGCGGTCGAGTGGGTCGACGGGCTGTCGTTCGAAGAGCTCGCGCGGCTGACCGGCGCACCGCTGTCGCGCGCACAGGCCAGACGGGCCGCCTGATCCGCGACGTCGCGGGCGCGCCGCAGCGAGGACATCGGCCGGTGGAGCCGTTCGTCTACACCAGTCACCCCGGCCGAATCGTGTTCGGTGCCGGCAGGCTGCGCGAGCTCGGCGACGAAGTCGCGCGACTGGGCGCCGCGCGCGCGATCGTGCTGGCCACGCCCGAGCAGCGCGAGCTCGCCGACGCGGTCGCGACTCGGCTGGGTGAGCGTGCCGCCGGCGTGTATCCGCACGCGGTGATGCACGTGCCGCTGCAGACCGCGCAGGGCGCGCGCGACTACGCGGCGTCGCTGCGAGCCGACTGCTGCGTCGCGGTCGGCGGCGGCTCGACGATCGGACTGGGCAAGGCGATCGCGCTGACCAGCGAGCTGCCGATCATCGCAGTGCCCACGACGTTCGCCGGCTCGGAGATGACCGCGATCTGGGGTCTCACCGAAGCCGGAGTCAAGAAGACCGGCCGCGATCCGCGGGTGCTGCCGCGCACGGTGATCTACGATCCCGACCTGGTCGCGACGCTGCCGCCGGCGATTGCCGGGCCGTCCGGAATGAACGCGATCGCGCACTGCGTCGAGGCGCTGTACGCGATCGACGGCAACCCGATCGTGTCGATGATTGCCGAAGAAGGAATTCGCGCGCTGGCCGCGGCGCTGCCGCGTTTCGTCGCGGACCCCGCCGATGCGCAGGCGCGCAGCGACGCGCTTTACGGCGCGTGGCTCGCGGGCACCGCGTTGAACGGCGTGTCGATGGCGATCCACCACAAGCTGTGCCACACGCTGGGCGGCAGCTTCAACCTGCCGCATGCGGACACGCACACCGTCGTGTTGCCCTACGCGACTGCGTACAACCGCGATGCGGCGCCGGCCGCGATGGCCCGGATCCGCCGCGCGCTCGGCCGCTTCGACGACGGCGATGCCGCGAGCGGCCTGCTCGCGCTGGCGCGTGCGCTGGATGCGCGAACGACGCTGGCGCAGATCGGCATGCCGCGCGACGGGCTGCAGCGCGCTGCCGACCTCGCGGTGCAGAATCCGTACTACAACCCGCGGCCGATCGAGCGTGCCGCGGTGCTGGAGCTGCTCGAGCGCGCGTGGCACGGCGCGCCGCCGTAGCCGTTCGCGCGTTGTCGATCGTCCGGCACCTTCAACAGGAGACTCGAGATGCAAAACGTGTACATCTGCGATGCGATCCGCACGCCGATCGGCCGCTACGGCGGCGCGTTGTCGTCGGTGCGGCCGGATGATTTGCTGGCGCTGGCGCTGAAGGCGCTGCTCGAGCGCAACCCCAGGCTGGATCCGGCTGCAGTCGAGGAAGTGCTGATCGGCTGCGCGAACCAGGCCGGCGAGGACAACCGCAACGTCGGCCGGATGGCGCTGCTGCTGGCCGGACTGCCGCAGGAAGTGCCGGCGGCGACGATCAACCGCCTGTGCGGTTCCGGCATGGACGCGGTCGGCACCGCCGCGCGCGCGATCGCGACCGGACAGATCGACCTGGCGATCGCCGGCGGCGTCGAGAGCATGTCGCGCGCGCCGTTCGTGATGCCCAAGGCCGACACGGCGTTCTCGCGCACCAGCGCGATCTACGACACGACGATCGGCTGGCGCTTCGTCAATCCGAAGATGAAGTCGATGTACGGCACCGATCAGATGCCCGAGACCGCCGAGAACGTCGCGGTCGACTACAAGATCGGACGCCAGGACCAGGACGCGTTCGCGCTGCGCAGCCAGCAGCGCGCGCTGGCTGCGCAGCGCGACGGCACGTTCGAGCAGGAGATCGTGCCGGTCGAGATCCCGCAGAGGAAAGGCGAGCCGGTGCGGGTCGCGAAGGACGAGCATCCGCGCGAGACGTCGCTCGAGGCGCTGGCGAAGCTCAAGGGCGTCGTGAAGCCCGACGGCACGGTGACGGCAGGCAACTCGTCCGGAGTCAACGATGGCGCGGCCGCGCTAATCGTCGCATCCGAGGCGGCGGCCGCGCGCCACGGCCTGCAGCCGCGCGCGCGCGTGGTCGCGATGGCCACCGCCGGGGTGCCGCCGCGGATCATGGGCATCGGCCCGGCGCCGGCGACGCAGAAGCTGCTGGCCAAGACCGGCATCGCGCTGCGCGACGTCGACGTGATCGAGCTCAACGAGGC
>DATLGW010000121.1:0-4309 GCA_035540315.1 Burkholderiaceae bacterium
GCACGGCGTTGCGTCGATGCTAGCCGACTTCGGCAGCGGTCGGACCTCGGGCATGCGCGGAGGCGCGCAGCGAACCGGCCGGCTCGCGGGAGCGGTCCGGGGATCAGCCGGTGCGCGGCTGCCAGCCCGCCGGCAGGTGGCGCAGATCGCCGGGCTCGTCGATGTCGGCGACCGATTCGAGCTCGACGTGCGCGCGGGGCAGCGCGCGCAGCCGGGCGCGGGTCTGCTCGAGCACGCGCCGCGTGCCCCAGTCGATGCCGGCGAACGCCTCCAGCGCCGCCGGACGCCGCAGGCCGATCAGCGCATAGCCGCCGTCGAGCGCCGGCGCGAGCACGACGTCGGCGTCGCGCAATGCGGCGGCGGCGCGGCGCAGGTAGCCGGAGTCGATCGCGGGCGCATCGGTCCCGATCAGCAGCGCCGCCGGCTGCGCAGCCAGCGCCTCGCGCATCGCGTCGGCCATCCGCTCGCCGAGGTCGGCGCCCCGCTGCACGTGCAGCGAAACGTCGCGATCGCGTGCAAGTCGCGCGAACTCGGGATGCGCGGCATCGGGCGCGCACCACAACTGGACCGGCCCCAGCGCCGCGGCGCGCGCTTGCGCGACCGCGTGCCGCAGCATCCGGCGCGCCAGCCGCGCCGCGCCCGCGGGCCCCAGCGCCGGCGCGAGCCGCGTCTTCGCAACGCCGGCCACCGGCGCCTTGGCGAAGACGAGCACGGCGCAGCAGCCCGCCGCGCCGATGCGCTGCGCCGTCACCGGTACCGGCTCGCCAGCCGTTCGGCCGGCGTGCCGAGCCAGTACGCGAGCCGCAGCCGCCACATCAGCAACACGGTCCGCAGCGCGCCGCGTTCGTCCCAGCGGCGCCCCGACGTGATCGCGCGCAGCCGCACGCAGGCGGGGCGGCTGCCGGCGCGCAACCGTCGCGACAGCTCGATGTCTTCCATCAGCGGTTGCTCCGGGAAGCCGCCGACCGCGTCGAACTCGGTGCGCCGCGCGAACATCGCCTGGTCCCCGGTCGCGATCCCGGTCAGCCGCGATCGCCAGTTCATTCCGAACGCGATCGCCGGCAGCCATCGCGAGCGCCCGTCGATGCGCACGTCGAAGCGGCCCCAATGGCGGCGGCCGCTCGCGAGCGCCCGCTCGATCGCCTGCGGCGCCGCGGCAGGCAACCGCGTGTCGGCGTGCAGGAACACCAGCACGTCGCCGGCAGCGCGCGCGGCGCCGGCATTCATCTGCCGCGCGCGCCCGCGCGGCGCCTGCAGGATGCGGTCGGCCAGCCCGTCGCAGCGCGCGATCGTGTCGTCGCGGCTGCCGCCGTCCACGACGATCACCTCGTGGCCGCGGCGACGCAGCGGCTGCAGCGATCGCAGCGTCTGCTCCACGACCGCGGCTTCATCGAGCACGGGGACGACGATCGACAAGCGCAGAGCCATCGGCACGCACCGCCTTGGGCGGCAGGAGTACGGCGCCGATTATCGCGCCGCGACGCTCGGCGCGGCCGCATTGCCCCGGCCGCGCCGGTGCGACCCGAAAGGATCCCGTCGAAACGCGACGGCGCCTCCCGGCGCCGTCGTGCCGGTCGGTCAGAGGCTCGACGCCAGTGCCCGGCGCAGGTCTTCCTCGGTGCGGCCGGAGCGCTGCGCATAGTCGGCAAGCTGATCCTCGCCGATGCGCCCGACGTTGAAGTACTGCGCCTGCGGATGCGAAAAATAGAAGCCGCACACGCTCGCGGCAGGCGCCATCGCGAACGACTCGGTCAGCTTGATGCCCACGTCCTCGGCGCGCATGAACGTGAACAGGTCGCGCTTGACCGTGTGTTCCGGGCACGCCGGATAGCCGGGCGCGGGCCGGATGCCGCGGTACTTCTCCGCGACCAGCTCTTCGATCGAAAGCGACTCGTCGGACGCATAGCCCCAGAGGTCCTTGCGCACGCGCTCGTGCATCAGCTCGGCGAACGACTCGGCCAGGCGGTCGGCGATCGCCTTGAGCATGATCGCCGAGTAGTCGTCGAGCAGGTCGGCGAACTCGCGCTCCTTCTTCTCGATGCCGATGCCCGCAGTCACCGCGAACATGCCGATGTAGTCCTTCACGCCGCTCAGCTTCGGCGCGATGTAGTCGGCCAGGCACTTGTTGTCGACGCCTTCGCGCTTCGCGGTCTGCTGGCGCAGGTTGTGCCACGTGAACGCGACGCGCCGGCGGCTGTCGTCGCTGTAGATCTGGATGTCGTCGTCGTTGACGGTGTTCGCCGGCAGGAACGCGACGACCGCGTTCGCGGTCAGCCAGCGGCCCTCGACGACCCGGCGCAGCATCGAGCGGCCGTCGGAGTAGACGCGGCGCGCCGATTCGCCGACGACCTCGTCGTTCAGGATCTGCGGGTACGGCCCGTGCAAGTCCCAGGTCTGGAAAAACGGCTGCCAGTCGACGTAGCGGGCGATTTCGGCCAGGTCGTAGTTGCGGAACAGGCGCCGGCCGAGGAACTTCGGCTTCGGCGGCGAGTAGCCCGACCACCAATCGATCTTCGGCCGGTTCTCGCGCGCCTCCTTCAGCGACACCAGCGCCGGCCCCTTCTTGGCTGCGTGCTGCTCGCGCAGCTTGTTGTACTCGGCCTTCAGCTGCTCGATGTACGGCTCGCGCGAGTCTGCAGACGCCAGGCTCTGCGCGACCGGCACCGATCGCGACGCATCCGGCACGTAGATCACCGGCCCCGAATAGTTCGGCGCGATCTTGACGGCGGTGTGAACGCGCGAGGTCGTCGCGCCGCCGATCAGCAGCGGGATCTTGCGCATCCGGAAATAGTCGTCGCGTTCCATCTCCTTGGCGACGAACGCCATCTCCTCGAGCGACGGCGTGATCAGCCCCGACAGCCCGATCACGTCGGCGCCCTCGACCTTGGCGCGCGCGAGGATCTCGCTGCACGGGACCATGACGCCCATGTTGACGACGTCGAAGTTGTTGCACTGGAGCACGACCGCGACGATGTTCTTGCCGATGTCGTGCACGTCGCCCTTGACGGTCGCGATCACAATCTTGCCGCGCGACCGCAGATCGCCCGCCGCAGCCTTCTCGGCCTCGATGAACGGCACCAGGTGCGCAACCGCCTGCTTCATCACGCGCGCCGACTTCACGACCTGCGGCAGGAACATCTTGCCGGAGCCGAACAGGTCGCCGACGATGTTCATCCCCGCCATCAGCGGGCCCTCGATCACCTCGATCGGCCGGCCGCCGCGCGCGGCGACCTCCTGGCGCGCTTCCTCGGTGTCGTCGACGACGAACGTGGTGATGCCGTTGACCATCGCGTGCGCGAGCCGGTCGGCCACCGGCAGCCGGCGCCACTCGAGGTCGTCGTCGCGCTTGGCGCCCCCCGCCTTCAGCGTCGCAGCGTACGCGATCATCCGCTCGGTCGGATCGCCGCCGTCGGCCGGCTTGCGGTTGAGCACGATGTCCTCGACCCGCTCGCGCAGCTCGGCCGGGATCTGCTCGTACACGCCCAGCTGGCCGGCGTTGACGATCCCCATCGTCATCCCGGCCTTGATCGCGTGGTACAGGAACACCGTGTGGATCGCCTCGCGCGCCGGATCGTTGCCGCGGAACGAGAACGACACGTTCGACACGCCGCCCGACACCTTCGCGTACGGCAGGTTCTGCCGGATCCAGCGAGTCGCCTCGATGAAGTCGACCGCGTAGTTCGCGTGCTCGTCGATGCCGGTGGCGATCGCGAAGATGTTCGGATCGAAGATGATGTCCTCGGGCGGAAAGCCCACGCGCTGCGTCAGCAGCTCGTACGCGCGCTTGCAGATCTCGGTCTTGCGCTGGAACGTGTCGGCCTGGCCCTGCTCGTCGAACGCCATCACGATCACCGCCGCGCCGTAGCGCCGGCACAGCGTCGCCTGCCGCAGGAACTCGTCCTCGCCTTCCTTCAGCGAGATCGAGTTGACGATCGACTTGCCCTGCACGCACTTCAAGCCGGCTTCGATCACGCTCCACTTGGAGCTGTCGATCATGATCGGCACCCGCGCGATGTCGGGCTCGGCGGCGACCAGGTTCAGGAACCGCGTCATCGCCCGGACCGAGTCGAGCATCGCCTCGTCCATGTTGATGTCGATCACCTGCGCGCCGTTCTCGACCTGCTGGCGGGCCACGGCGAGCGCCTCGTCGTACTGCTCGTTCAGGATCAGCCGCGCGAACGCCTTGGAGCCGGTGACGTTGGTGCGCTCGCCGACGTTGACGAACAGCGTGCTCTCGCCGATGTTGAACGGCTCGAGGCCAGAGAGGCGCATGGGGTGGTCGGTCATGATGGTGCGGGGTTCGGTCAGG
>DATLGW010000122.1:0-7919 GCA_035540315.1 Burkholderiaceae bacterium
AGCTCGGCGCCGTGCGCGCGGCAATGACCGATGCCGGGCCGTACGTGCCGAGTGCGAAGGCGGCCGCGCGGCGCGGGCTGAAGAACGTCGCGCTCGGCTACCTGGTCGCCTCCGGCGATTCCGCGGCCTACGATGCCGCCGATGCGCAGCAGCGGATAGCCGACAACATGACCGATCGGCTGGCGGCAGTCGCCGCGCTGGCCCAGTCGCCGGCGCCGCAGCGCGAGGCGGCGCTGGCCCGATTCGAAGCCGATTTCGCCGACGAGCCGCTGGCGATGGACAAATGGTTCACGCTGCAGGCGACGATGCACCGGCAGCCCGACGATCCGCCGGTCCTCGAGCGGGTCGGGCGGCTGATGTCGCATCCGGCGTTCTCGTTGCGCAATCCGAACAAGGTGCGCTCGCTCGTCAGCGCGTTCTGCACCGGCAACCTCGCCGAATTCCACTCAGCCGACGGCGCCGGCTACCGGTTCTGGGCGGCCCAGGTGCTTGCGCTCGATGCGACGAACCCGCAGGTCGCGGCGCGGCTGGCCCGGGCGCTCGATCGCTGGCGCAAGTTCGCGCCGCAGCGCCAGGCGCTGATGCAGGCCGCGCTGGCCGAAGTGCGCGATCGCGCCCGCTCGGCCGACGTGATCGAGGTCGTCGACAAGGCGCTCGTCGCGGCGGCCGGGTGACGCCGGCGCGTCGCCCTGGATGCCGGCGCCGCCGATCGTGCGGCGCGTCACACACGCGGCGCGTGCGTGGCACATAATCAGTGACCGCCGGAGGCTAGCCCCGATGAAAAACGTCAGCCTGACTCAATACCTGGTCGAGAAACAGCGCGAGAAGAACCTGATCCCGGGCGAGCTGCGGCTTCTGATCGAGGTCGTCGCGCGCGCCTGCAAGCGCGTGAGCCTGGCGGTCGGCAAGGGGCCGCTGACCGGGATGTACGGCGCGACCGGCACCAGCAACATCCAGGGCGAGGTCCAGCAGAAGCTCGACGTGATCGCGAACGAGACGCTGCTCGAGGCCAACGAATGGGGCGGACACCTGGCGTCGATGGCGTCGGAGGAAATGGACCATCCATGCCCGATCCCCAGCCGCTATCCGCGCGGCGAGTTCCTGCTCGTCTACGACCCGCTCGACGGCTCGTCGAACATCGACGTCAACGTGTCGGTCGGCACGATCTTCTCCGTGCTGCGGCTGCCCGAGGGGGTGACCGAACCGAACGAGGATCATTTCCTGCAGCCGGGCGTGCGGCAGGTCGCTGCCGGCTACACGGTCTACGGTCCGTCGACGATGCTGGTGCTCACGGTCGGCGACGGCGTCGCGTCGTTCGCAATGGACCGCGAGACCGGGTCGTGGACACTGATCCGCGACGGGCTGCGGATTCCGGAGGACACGAAGGAATACGCGATCAATGCGTCCAATGCGCGCCACTGGTATCCGCCGGTCACGCGTTACGTCGACGAGCTCAACGCCGGCAAGTCGGGGCCGCGCGGCAAGGACTTCAACATGCGCTGGGTCGCGTCGATGGTTGCCGACGTGCACCGGATCATGATGCGCGGCGGCATCTTCATGTATCCGGCCGACCGGCGCGAACCGGGCAAGCCCGGCAAGCTGCGGCTGCTGTACGAAGCGAACCCGATGAGCTTCCTGGTCGAGCAGGCCGGCGGCATGGCGACCGACGGGCGGCAGCGGATCATGGAGGTCCAGCCGACGTCGCTGCACCAGCGGGTCGCGGTGTTCCTCGGCTCGAAGAACGAGGTCGCGCGCGTGACGGCGTACCACAACGAGGGCTGACGGCGCTCGGCACGGCTGCAGCCGTCGCAGGCTGCGCGGGTTCCTACGGAACCGCGACGAACGAGCGCAGATGCGCCAGGAACTGGCCGAACGCGGCGTCGCTCTGCAGGAACATGTGGTTGCTGCCGTCGAGCGGCACGAAGCGCGCGCCTGGAATGCCGGCAGCCAATCTTCGGCCGGCATCGAACGGGACGCGGGCATCGGCGCGGGCATGCATCACCAGCGTCGGCACGGCGACCTGCGGCAGCAGCGAAGTCACGTCGACATCGCCGTGCACGCGGAACATCCGCGCCGCCGTCTCGCCGGAGACCGAAATGCGCTGCAGCTCGTTGTACCACTCCCAGACCTCCTTGCTCGCGCCTGGAATGAACTGCGACGTGAATATCTGGCGAAACGCGGGATCGTCCCTGCCCCAGCCGACTCGCATCAGCGTCAGCATCGCCGCGTACTCTTCCCGCTGGGCATCGGACATCGCCCGCCGGGTCCAGCCCTGCGCATAGCCGCCGTACAGGACCAGGCGCGACACGCGTTCGGCGTGCCGCGCCGCATAGGCAACCGATATCGCGCACCCTTGCGAGATACCGAACAGCACGAATCGCTGCGCACCGGCCGCCTCGACGACGGTCTCCAGATCGCCGACGAACGCGTCGAACGAGATCTCGTCGACGTCCCGATAGGACAATCCGTTGCCGCGGGCGTCATAGCGGATCACGGTGAAGCGCTTCGCGAGCTCACGGTACAGGTGCCGCCACACCGGGCTCTGGAGGTCGTGCTCGAGATGCGTCATCCAGTTGCCGGTCTTCACCAGCGCGGGGCCGCGTCCGATCGCCGACCACGCGAGCTGGGTTCCGTCCCGCGCCTTGCAGAAGCGGATCTGCTGCTCCAGGCCGGCGTCGTCGGCGATCGCCTCATCGTTGCCCGCAGCATCGGCAGGCATCGCGAACACCTCCACCGGTTGCGCGATGTTCTTCAGCCGGTGCGATCCGAGCGCGTTGAAACGAGACTTCAGCGACCGGTTCAGCTGGTCGTAGACGTGGCGCGACACGCAGATGCCGCCCGGCGCGGCCAAGCCTTGTAGGCGGGCCGCGACGTTGATGCCGTCGCCGTAGATCCGCTGATCGTCGTGCACGACGTCGCCGATGTTGATGCCGATCCGAAACCGCATCCGGCGAAACTCGGGCACGTCGCGATTGCGCTCCGCAACCAGCGCCTGCACCCGGATCGCGCATTCGGTGGCGTGGGTCACGCTGGCGAACTCGGCGAGGATCCCGTCGCCGGCGGTGTCGATCACGCGGCCGCCGAACGTGCCGATCAGCGGCAAGACCGCCGCCTGGTGTCCCTTGAGGTCGCGCACCGTCGCGGCCTCGTCCTCGCCCATCAGCCGGCTGTAGCCGGCGATGTCGGCCGCGAGAATCGCGGCCAGCCGGCGATCCATCGCAGGCTCGCCGCGTTCGGGAGCGGGCACGTCGGTCATGGATTCCGCTCGCGGGTCCTGAGGGATGCGCTGCGTCAAGCGTAGGCATCGGCGCGCATTTCGGCAAGCCTTGCGCGGCGCAGGCTTGCGCCTCGGCCAGCCCCGAAGGGCTCCGACGCTACGGCATCAGCACCGTCGACCCGGTGGTCTTGCGCGCCTCGAGGTCGCGGTACGCCTGCTCGACCTCGGCGAGCGGGCGGCGCTGGCTGATCTCGATCTTCACCTTCCCCGATGAAACGACCTTGAACAGCTCGGCCGCGCCCTCCTCGAGCGACTCGCGCTTGGCGGTGTGCGCGACCAACGACGGCCGCGTCAGGTACAGCGATCCCTTCAGCGTCGGCGCGAGCGCGAACGGCTGAACGGGCCCCGACGCGTTGCCGAAACTGACCATCAGCCCGAACGGCGACAGGCAATCGAGCGAGCCCTGGAACGTGTCGCGACCGATCGAGTCGTAGACGACCGGCACGCCCTTGCCGTTGGTGATCTCCTTGACCCGCTCGACGAAGTTCTCGCGCGTGTAGACGATCGGGTGGTCGCAGCCGTGCGCTTTCGCCAGCTCGGCCTTCTCCTGCGAGCCGACGGTGCCGATCACGGTCGCGCCGAGCAGCTTCGCCCACTGCATCGCGATCAGCCCGACGCCGCCGGCAGCGGCGTGGAACAGGATCGTCTGTCCGGGCTGCACGCGATAGGTCCGCCGCAACAGGTATTGCACCGTCAGCCCCTTGAGCATCATCGCTGCAGCGGTGTCGAATGGTATCGACTTCGGCAGCTTCACCAGCACGTTCGCCGGCATCACGCGAACCTCGCACGCCGAACCCTGCGGCCCGCCCGCGTATGCGACCCGGTCGCCCGGTTTCACGTGCGTGACGTCGGGTCCGACCGCCTCGACGACGCCGGCGCCTTCCTGACCGCACCCGGCGGGCATCGGCTGCGGGTACAGGCCGGTGCGAAAGTACACGTCGATGAAGTTCAGCCCGCAGGCGTGGTGCCGTACCCTCGCCTGCCCGGGCCCGGGTTCGCCGACGTCGACGTCGACCACCTTGAGCACTTCCGGTCCGCCCGCGGTCTCGATGCGCACTGCCTTGACCATCGCATTCCCCTGGATGTCGTTCTTCGCTGCGGCAGTATAGCGGCAGCATCCGCTCGCTGCCGCCGGTGACGGTCCGCATGACCTGCCCATGCCGCTTGGCGGGTTTGGCCGGGACCGCCAGACCGCGCCCCCTTCCAGGTTATGCGGGCCGTCCTAAACTGGCGGCCCCGCTGATCATCGCGAGATTCGACTCGTGCACAGGCGACCGCAGCAACATTTCGGCAACGGGCTCGCGCTGCTCGCGCTGGCATTCTCGGCGGGCGCCCGCGCAGCGCCGCCGCCCGCGCAGCCCCCGGCCGCCGATCGGCCGCAGGCGGCGGCGTTCGCGCAACTCGGCGCCGGCAGCGGGCGCGCCCGCGCAGCGGCGGTCGGCGTCTCCTGGCCGTGGGCCTGGCGCCGCCCGATGCACGGCGGCTACGAGCTCAGCGCCTACACCGACTTCGCGCTCGGCCGATGGTGGGGCCGCTCGCCGGTCGCCGGTTCGACGCAGGCGAATCGCATCGGCGTGACGCCGACGCTGCGCTGGGGACCGAGCGGTGCCGCAGGCTGGTTCGTCGAGGCCGGAATCGGCGCGAACTACGTGACCCCGCTGTGGCGCAACGACGGCAAGCGCTTCGGCTCCCGCTTCAACTTCGGCGAGCATCTGGGCGTCGGCTTGCGATGGGGTCCGCGCGGCAGCCACGAGGTCTCGCTGCGCGTGGAGCACTTGTCGAACGCGGGACTGCGCCGGCCGAATCCGGGCGAGAACTTCGCGCAGCTGCGCTGGTCGGTCGCTCTGGACTAGGAGTCCGCCGGAGACGTGATTCCGACGGGCTCCTGGCGCGTGTTCGCCCAGCAGCCCGCGCTGCGCTCGCGCGATCAGTTGCCGCCGTCCAGCAGCGCGTGCACCTGCTGGCGGGTCGGGATCGGCGCGACCGCGCCGAAACCGGCCGTCGTCAGCGCCGCCGCGGCATTCGCGTAGCGCGCGGCATCGAACAGCGCGGCGCCGGCGGCGAGTCGCGCCAGCATTGCGCCGGCAAAGCAGTCTCCGGCGCCGGTGGCGTCGACCGCCGCGACCGGATGGCCGGCGATGCGGCAGCGAGCCGTCCGATCCGCGACCAGGCAACCGGCGCTGCCGAGCTTGACCGCGACCGCGCCGGCGCCGCGCTCGAGCGCCCAATCGGCCAGCGAATCGGGGTCGGTGATGCCGGTGAGCAGCGCCGCGTCGTCCAGGCTCGGCAGGAACAGGTCGCATGACGCGACCGTCGCGGCGATCACCGCCCGCGCGCGCTGCAGCGGCCACAGCCGAAGCCGCAGGTTCGGATCGTACGAGACGGTCGCGCCGCCCCGGCGCGCGCGCTCGATCGCGTCGAACACGGTGTCGCAGGCGCTGGCAGAGATCGCCTGGCTGATCGCCGACACGTGCAGCCAGCGCGCGCCGGCGAACGCCGAATCGCCGAAGTCGCCGGGCCGCATCCGGCTCGCAGCGGAGCCGGCGCGCAGATAGCTGAACGCATGGCCGGCGGGCCCGTGGCTGACGAAATAGACGCCGGTATGTGCATCGGCGTCGACGGCGACTGCCGACGTGTCGACGGCTTCGTCACGCCACAGCTGCAGCAGCAGCCGGCCGAAATCGTCGTCGCCGACGCGGGTCAGATAGCGGCAGCGCGCGCCCTGGCGCGCTGCGGCGATGATCGCGTTCGACGTGTCGCCGCCGAAGCCGCGCAGGAACAGCGGCTCGGCGGCGCGAGTCTGGTTGAACTCGACCATCGCCTCGCCGAGCGCCACGATCTGCGCAGCAGGGCGGAGAACTTCTTCAGCGAGCTGCGCCACCGCCTGCCCTCTCGATCTGCGATCGCGGCAACGTAGCAGATTCGCGCTGATCCGCGATAGCGCTCAGCGCAAACCGATGCCGGCAGCCGACAGCGCGGCCAGACTCGCGCCGAGCAGCGCCAGGCCGGCCATCAGCCACGCGACGTAATCGGAAAGCCGCCCCGCGTGCAGCGCCTTCAGCGCCCGCACCGGCGGCAGGACCGCCGCGCCGATCACGGACCGCACGCTCCGCGGCAGCCGCGAGTTCCATGCAGTCGCTGCGGCGAGCGCGCAGGCCAGTGCGCCTGATGCGAGCCCGTCGATCCAGCCGCCGCCGTGGCGGACCGGCGCGGCCGGCACCGGTCGCGGCGCGGCGTCGATGACCGCGGCGGCGTAGCCGGCGCGATCGGTGAAGCCGACGCTGGCGCGGCTCACCGCGTCTTCGAGCGCCGACGACGCGCCCGCCGCGAATGCCGCCGCCAGCAGGGCCGCTGCGATCCCGACCATTGGCCAGATCACGCGCTGCGGACCGTGGCGCTCGGCGCCGCGCTCGGGCGACAGCGAGATCAGCGCAGCCGCGCGCAGCACCGCCGCGCCGCTCGCGATCGATGCGGCCGTGATCGTCCATGCCGCCCAATGCAGCCCCGCGTCGTGCGCCGCCTCGAGCAGGCGGTGCTTGCCCTCGTAGGCGGCGCCGGGCGGCGCGCCGGCCAGCATCAGCCCGCCCGCCACCAGCACCAGCGCGGTCGCCGCGCCGGCGCCGCGGCCGCGCAGCACCTGCAGATGCACGCTCGCATGCCGCACGAACAGCACGCCGGCCGCGATGAACAGCGCCGCCTTCGCGAGCGCATGTCCGAGCAGGTACAGCGCCGCGCCGGCAAGCGCGTCGGCGGTCAGCAGCGCAAGCCCAGCCAGCAGCACGCCGACATGGCTGATCGTCGTGAACGCGAGCAGCCGCTTCAGATGCCGCTCGGCCAGCGCCATCAGCGCGCCGACCAGCGCGGTCGCCAGCCCGACCCCGAGCAGCAACGTAGCGGCCGCGCCCGACGACAGCGCCGAATCGCTGAACACGGTCCAGTACACGCGCGCTGCACCGAAAGCGCCGAGGGTGACCGATGCGCCGGCGAACAGCACGCACACCGGCATTGCGGCCACGGCATAAGCATCGGCCAGCCAGAAGTGGAACGGAACCGCGGCCGCCTTGATCAAGAACCCGGCGAGCATCAGCACGAACGCGGTCGTCACGATGCCGGCGCCGGCGTCGCGGCTTTCCGCCAGGATCCGTCCGAGCTCCGCAAGGTTGATCGCACCGGCGTGGCCGTACAGCAGGCCGATCCCCGACAGCAGCAGCAGGCTGCCCAGCGTGTTGCTGACGGCGAAGTTCAGCGCGCCTTGCAGCGAGACCTGCTCGAGCCGGTAGGCGGTCAGCGCGAACGCGGTGACGCCGATCAGCTCGAAGAACACGTACAGGTTGAACAGGTCGCCGGTCATCGCATAGCCGGCCGCCGCGCCGAGGAACACCAGCATCAGCACGTGGAACAGCGCGTCGATCCGGGGAAAATACAGGCGCCCGAACACGAAGACGACGGTCATCAGCGCCGCGATCAGCATCGCGAATCCGGCACCGAGCGGGTCAGCGACCAGCGCGATCCCCAGCGTCGCTTCGCTGCGCGGCAACCAGCCGCCAAGCCACGTGATGACGGGCGCGTCCGCGCTGGCCGCCGCGAGCGCCGCGGTCAGCGCGACGACCCCGAGCGCGGCGGCGATCGCGATCGCCTCGAC
>DATLGW010000123.1:0-4897 GCA_035540315.1 Burkholderiaceae bacterium
CCTGAACCTTGCCTCGTCTCATCGAAGTCCTCCTCGTGGTGCGGGCCGAAGCGGCCCTAATGCGAAACCCTCGTCTGCTGCCGCTGCTGCGCCGCGTACTCCTGCATCACCAGGTTGCGGATGCGCGATCGCAGCTCGCCGAACTCGGCACGCTCGTGAAGCGACTCGTCGCGCGGGTACGGGAACGGCACGTCGATGATCTCCCGCACCCGGGAAGGCCGCGCGGTGACGACGACGATCTTCGACGACAGATAGATCGCCTCCTCGACCGAGTGCGTGATCAGCATCACCGTCTTGCCCTCGGCCGCGAGCACCTGCAGCAGCAGGTTCTGCATGTGGCTGCGCGTCTGCGCATCGAGCGCGCCAAACGGCTCGTCCATCAGCAGGAACTGCGGCTTGACCGCATAGGCGCGCGCGATCGCGAGCCGCTGCCGCATGCCGCCCGACAATGTCTTCGGATGCGCGTCTGCGAAGTCCGACAGCCCCATCAGGCGCATGTACCGGTCGCAGATCTCGCTGCGCTCGGCCGGCGACACGCGGTTGGCCGCGAGCCGCAGGCCGAACGCGATGTTGTCCCTGACCGACAGCCAAGGGAACACGCCGTACTCCTGGAAGATCACGCCGCGCTCGGGACCCGGGCCGCTGACCGGCCGGCCGTCGAGCAGTACCGTGCCGCGGGTCGGTTGCTGGAACCCTGCGACGATGTTCAGCATCGTGGTCTTGCCGCAGCCCGACGGGCCGATGATCGACACGAAATCGCCGTTGGCCACCTGGTACGACACGTCCTCGACGACCGGCAGCGGCCCGGCTGCGGTCGGAAACTGCACCGAAACCCGGTCGAACACGATCCGCGGGCTCATGCGATGCGCTCCTGCCAGGCGACGAGCCGGCGCGTGGCCGCGCGCAACGCCAGGTCCATCGCCAGCGCAATGAAGCCGATGCAGATGATGCCGACGTAGATGATGTCGAGCTGGAAGAACGCCGACGCGTTCTGGATCAGCGCGCCCAGCCCCTGCTGCGCGGCGATCAGCTCCGAGGCGACCAGCGTCGCCCATGCCACGCCCAGCGACACCCGCAGCGCGGTCAGCAGGTGCGGCACCGTCAGCGGCACGATCACCTTGCGGAAGATCTCCGCGTCGGTCGCGCCCAGCGTGCGGGCGACCTTCACGTAGATCGGGCTGATCTGCGCGATTCCCTCGTACATCACGATCACGCCGGCGAAGAACGCCGCGTAGAACAGGATCACGACCTTCGCCGTTTCCTCGACGCCGAAATAGACGATCACCAGCGGGATCAGCGCGATCGGCGGCAGCGCGCGAAAGAAGTTGATCAGCGGATCGATGAAGCGCCGCACCTCCGGATACCAGCCGAGCACGAAACCGACCGGCACCGCGGCCGTGATCCCGAACGTCACGCCGAGGAAAACTCGCTGCGTCGACATCCAGATGTCGCGCGGCAGGCGCGCGTGGACCAGCAGCTCCCAGAACCTCGCCGCGACCGCGTGCGGCTTGGGGATCAGCGCCGGGTTGACCAGGCCGCTGTACGCAATGCCGTACCACAGCAGCACGATCAGCAGCCACGGCGCGAGCACCAGCGCCGTTCGCCGAACGAACCGGTTCGACGGCGCAGGCAGGTCTCCGACGGCTTCGGATGCGGACACGCGGGCAGGTCTCCTCGAGGGCGATGTTCATCCGCAGCGGGCGCGGAGCGCGAGCGCGATTGCATCGCGGCACGTGCAATCGTACTATCGTCCAGATGTCCGACACAATGATCGCCGACAAGCATCGCGTGACGTTCGCCGACACGCCGCTGCCGCGCTACGCGCAGCTGGCGGACCTGTTCCGCCAGCGGATCGCTCGCGGCACCTGGGCCCAGGGGCAGCGGCTGCCGTCGCTGGAAGCGCTGGTCGACGAATTCGGCGTCGCGCGCGTGACCGTGCGCCAGGCGATCGACGTGATCGCGCGCGAAGGGCTGGTCTCGCCGCAGCAGGGCCGCGGCACGTTCGTCACCGGGCGGCCGGCGCGCGATCGCTGGCTGCGGCTCGGCATGACGCTGAAGGATCTCGCCGACGTCTATCGCGACGACAAGCCGATGCTGACGCTGCTCGAGGAAGCGTCGGCGACCCCGTCGCTGACCGTGCGTGACGGCTCGCCCGCGCCGCGCTATCACTTCATGCGGCGGATCCATTCGCGCAACGGCGAGCCGTACTGCGTGATCTCGATCTATCTCGATCATCGGGTGTTCCGGATGGCGCACAACCGGTTTCGCCGCGAGACGGTGATCCCGGTCCTGCTCGAGCTGCCTCGGGTGCGGATCGCGCGGGCGTCGCAGACGCTGACGATCGGCGCCGCCGACGTCGAGGTCGCCCGCCATCTGAACCTGCCGGTGCACGCGCCGGTGGCCGAGATCCGGCGCGTCTGCGCAATCGCCGACGGCACGGTCGTCTATCTGGGCGAAGCGACCTACCGCGGCGATTACGTGCACCTCGAGATGGACCTCAAGCCGTGACGCTGAAGCTGCGCTCGCTGCGCGCGCTCGTCTACCGCTGCCCCATCGACACGCCGGTCGTCACGTCGTTCGGCACGATGCGGGACCGCCCGATGGTGCTGATCCGCGCCGAGGACGACGACGGCGTCGTCGGCTGGGGCGAGTCCTGGTGCAACTTCCCCGCGGTCGGCGCCGAGCACCGCGCGCGTCTCGTGCACGACGTGCTGGCGCCGATCGTCGTCGGCGTCGCGTTCGCCCAACCCGAGGCGGCGTTCGGCGAGCTGACGCGACGCACCGAAGTGCTCGCGCTGCAGGCGGGCGAGCCGGGCCCGATCGCGCAAGCGATCGCCGGCGTCGACACGGCGCTTTGGGACCTGCATGCGCGCCGGCGGCGCGAGCCGCTGTGGCGGCTGCTCGGCGGCAGCGACCCGCGCGTGCGCGTCTACGCCAGCGGCCTGAATCCCGATGCGCCCGAGCGGCTCGCGGCGGCTCGCCGCGCCGAAGGGCACCGCGCGTTCAAGCTGAAGATCGGGTTCGGGATCGAGCGCGACGTCGCGAACCTGCGTGCGCTGCGCGCGACGCTCGGCGACGACGCCGAGCTGATGGTCGATGCGAACCAGGCGTGGACGCCGCAGCAGGCCACCGAGCACGCGTCGAAGCTCGCGCAGTTCGGGCTGCGCTGGCTCGAAGAACCGCTGCGGGCCGACGTCAAATGGCCGCAGTGGCGGCAGCTGCGCGAGCGCTGCGCGATCCCGCTGGCCGCCGGAGAGAACGTCGCCGGCTTCCGCGGGTTCGACGATGCGATCGCGGCCGGCGCGCTGTCGGTCATCCAGCCCGATCTGGCGAAGTGGGGCGGCGTGTCCGGATGCGCGAGCGTCGCGCGGCGCGTGATCGCGGCCGGGCTGCGCTACTGTCCGCACTATCTGGGCGGCGGCATCGGGCTGCTCGCGTCGGCGCACCTGCTGGCTGCCGTCGGCGGCGACGGTATGCTCGAGATCGATTCGAACCCGAACCCGCTGCGAACGCTGCTGTGCGGTCCGCTCGCGCAGATCGACGACGGCACCTGCCGGCTGAACGACTTGCCGGGGCTGGGCGTGGACGTCGACGTCGCTGCGATCGCGAGTTACTCGGGCAGCGACAGATAGCGCCCGTCCAGATACAGCAGCGGCGCCACGTGCGACGATACCTGCACGCCGTGCACGGTCACGAACAGCACCGTGTGCGTCGCATGCGTGACCACGCGCTCGACCACGCAGCAAAGCACCGCCTGCGCGTCCTCCAGCGCCGGCACCCCGCCGACCTCGGTCCACCGCCCGACGTCGAAGCGCGCATTGCCGCGCACGGCGACCGAGCTGAACGCCCGCGCGATCGCCTCCTGCCCGCGCGACAGCAGGTTCACCGACAGCCGCGATCCTTCGCTGACGACGTCGTGCAGCGACGAGCGGGTATTGATCGCAATCAGCAGCGCCGGCGGATCGGCGCTGAGCGAAACGACCGATGAAGCGGTGATCCCGCGGCGGGCGCCGCCGGAGCCGCCCGCGGCGATCACGCAGACGGTCGCCGCCATCCGCCGCATCGCCGCCTTGAACGCCGGCAGCAGCGGGTTCGATCCGGAGCTCATGAAGGTATTGTGCCGCAGCCGGCGCCGCGACACCGGCCGGTCGCAGGCCCCTCATGGATTTCCGCGCCGCGTTTCGTGGAACCCGCGCCGCGCGGCGCCCCGCGTGCGTATGATGCGGGCTGCATCAGGAACGATCGAAGGACTGGCGGATGAACGGTGCCGAATCCCTGCTGGCCACGCTCGTGCGCGATGGCGTCGACGTGTGCTTCGCGAATCCCGGGACCTCGGAGATGCATTTCGTCGCGGCGCTCGACCGCCAGCCGGGCATGCGCTGCGTGCTCGGGCTGTTCGAGGGCGTGGTGACCGGAGCCGCCGACGGCTATTACCGGCTCGCAGGCAAGCCGGCGGCCACGCTGCTGCACCTGGGGCCCGGCCTGGGCAACGGCTTCGCGAACCTGCACAACGCGCGCCGCGCCCGCTCGGCGATCGTCAACGTCGTCGGCGATCATGCACGCACGCACCGCGGGTTGGACAGCCCGCTGGAGTCGGACATCGAAGCGCTGGCGCGCACCGTGTCGTCGTGGGTGCGGCTGTCGCGCAGCGCGACTCAAGTCTCTGCCGACGCGGCCGCTGCCGTGCAGGCTGCAGGTCGCGGTGCCGCCGCGGCGATCGCGACGCTGATCCTGCCGGCCGACACCGCCTGGGACAACGCGAACGGGCTGGCGCCGCCGAGCAGCAGCGTCGCCGACGAACCGGCACGCAGCAGCGTCTTGGCGGCCGCGTCGATTGCGCTGGCATGCGGCACCACCGGACGGCGCTGCGGTCCGCGAGCGAGGCCTGACGCCTGTC
>DATLGW010000124.1:0-3671 GCA_035540315.1 Burkholderiaceae bacterium
GCGCACGGACGCTTCGCGCTGCAGGTCTGGCGCGACTGCGGCGCGGTCCAATACCCGCCGCGCGAGGCCTGCCACCGCTGCACGTCGGTGCGGCTGCAGTGGCGCGACCAGGACGGCGCCGGCGAGCTGCTGTCGGAGACGCTGCTGCATCACAGCAACGACCTGTTCTTCCGCGAGCGGCTGCCGTGGCGGCTCGGCATGGCGCGGCTCGATGCGGGGCCGACGGTCGTCGTGCACCTGCATGCCGACGTGCCGCCGGCGCCGTCGCGACTGCGCGTGCGCGCGATGCTCGACAAGGCCGGCCAGGCCGTGCTGGTCGGCGTGCCCGAATCGGAGACTCCGAACATGACCGACGACCGACAGCTGCGCGAGATGACCTGCGACCCGAAGTTCCGCAAGGTGCTCGTGACCGACGGCAAGACCGCGGTCGGCCAGGCGATCGTGCGCGCGCTCGCGGCCGCCGAGGCCGATCCGATCTGGGTCGGCTACGCCGAGCCGTGGAAGAAGTTCCCGGGATTCGACGAGCTGCGCGCGATGCCGCAGGTCACGCTGATGCCGCTGGACGTGACCGACTCGCGTTCGGTGCGCGAGCTCGCCGGCGAGATCGGCGGCAAGGTCGACATCCTGATCAACAACGCCGAGTACCACCGCACGTTCGGCATCAGCGGGCGCGCCGGCGTCGAGACCGCGCGCACCGAGATGGACATCAATTATTTCGGGCTGCTGCGGCTGGCGCAGGAATTCGGCCCGGCGATGCGTTCGCGCGGCGCCGACGGACTGTCCAGCGCAGTCGCCTGGGTCAACCTGCTGTCGATCTACGCGCTGACGAACTTCCCGCCGCACGGCACGTTCTCGGCGTCGAAGGCGGCCGCGCACTCGCTGTCGCAGTGCCTGCGCGCCGAGATGCGGCCGTCCGGGGTGCGCGTGATCAACGTCTATCCCGGGCCGATCGACGACGAATGGAACCAGCTGATCCCGCCGCCGAAAGTGGCGCCGGCCGCGCTCGCGAACGCGATCGTCAAGGCGCTGCGAGACGGCGTCGAGGACGTCTACCCCGGCGACGTCGCGCAGGAATGGCTCGAGCGCTGGCGCGACAACCCGAAGGCGCTCGAGCGCGAGATCTCGGCCGGTTGAAGGTTTTCCCGAATCGAGCAGAAGGAAGCACGCGACGATGATCACCGAAACCCCCGCCCGCACCGAGGACACGCTCGCGCGGCTCGCCGACGATCTGATCAGCGGCCGCATCCATGTGGTCGATTTGACGCAGACGCTGTCGCCGGACTTCCCGCAGATCGTGCTGCCGCCCGAGATGGGACAATGCCTGCCGTTTCGCATCGAAGAAGTCTCGCGCTACGACGATCGCGGTCCCGGCTGGTACTGGAACAACTTCTCGTGCGGCGAGCACACCGGAACGCACTTCGATGCGCCGATCCATTGGATCTCCGGGCGCGACCTGCCGAACAATGCGACCGACACGATCCCGCCGGAGCGGTTCATCGGCCCGGCGTGCGTGATCGACTGCTCGCGCGAGTCGGCCGAGAACCCGGATTACCTGCTGACCGCCGATCGGCTGCGCAAATGGGAAGCCGAACATGGCCGGATTCCGCCGCGCGCGTGGGTGCTGATGCGCACCGACTGGTCCAAGCGCACCGACCCGGTCGAATACCAGAACTTCGACGAGACCGGCCAGCACACGCCGGGCCCGGACGCCGACGCGGTGCGCTTCCTGGTGCAGGAGCGCGACGTGCTGGGCTTCGGCACCGAAGCGATCGGCACCGACGCCGGCCAGGGTTTCCACCTGCGCCCGCCGTATCCCTGTCACTACTACATGCACGGCGCTGGCCGTTACGGATTGCAATGTCTGACCAACCTCGACTTGCTGCCGCCGACGGGCGCGCTGGTGATCGCCGCGCCGCTGAAGATCAAGCAAGGCAGCGGCAGCCCGCTGCGGGTGCTGGCGCTGGTGCCGGGCAGCCGATGACGCGCGACGCGATCGACGCGACGCGCGCGGCCGCGCCGCCGTCGCCGCCCGCGCGGCCGCGCCGCGTCGGCAACGGCCGCGCCGCGAGCGCTGCGAACGCACCGGCGAACCCGGTGACGCCGGCGGCGCCGCTGCCGCTGACTGCGCAAGGCGAGATCCCGTTCATCAACGGCTATCTGCCGTATCTGCTGGCCCGCGCGAGCCACCTGGTGTCCGGCGAGTTCCATCGCGTGCTCGCCGCGCGCCGCGTGCCGGTCATGCAGTGGCGGGTGATGGCGAGCCTGTACGACGGACCGCTGACCGCGAAGGCGCTGGCCGACGTGATCCTGATGAAGCAGCCGACCGTCAGCCGGATCATCGAACGAATGGAGCGCCAGGGTCTGCTGCAGCGGTGCACGAACGCCGACGACCGGCGCAGCATCCTGCTCAGCCTGACCGAGCGCGGCCGCGCCGTCGCGTTGCCGCTGATCGAATCGGCCCGCGAGCATGAAGCGGCCGTGCTGCGCCCGTTCGGGCGCAACAACGCGGCCACGCTGATCCGCGTGCTGCAGCGGCTGATCGACCAGCATTCGCGCGACTCATAGTCATTGCGCCGCCGCGTCTTCGCCCGACGCGTCACGCGTCGAGGTGCAGCCGGCGTCCGCCGAACCGGCGTCGCGCCTTCCGCTCAGCGACGCGATCACCGCCAGCAGCTCGGCCGGTTCGACCGGCTTGGCGATGTGCGCCGAGTACCCCGACTGCAACGCCCGTTCCCGGTCCTGCGGGCGCGCGTACGCAGTCAGCGCTGCCGCGGCAACGCGCTCGCCGCGCTGTCGCAACCGGCGGATCAGCTCGTAGCCGTCGGTGCCGGGCATCGCGATGTCCGACACCAGCACGTCGGGCCGCTCCTGCTGCAAGCGCTGCAGCGCCGCCTCGGCGCTGTCGGCGATCGCGACTTGCGCGCCGGCGCGCGACAGCACGAGCTCGAGCAGCTTCAGCGTATCGGGCTCGTCGTCGACCAGCAGCACCTTCAATCCCGCGAGCGCAGGCGGCTCGCGCACCGGCTGCGCCCCCGCCGATGCCGCCCGCGGAATCGGCGGGGCCGGCGGCTGCGCTGCGCCGCCCACCGGCAGCACGACCTCGAACGTCGCGCCGCGCCCTTCGCCGCCGCTGTCGGCGCGCACCGTGCCGCCGTGCAGCTCGACCAGGTGGCGCACGATCGCCAGCCCGAGCCCGAGTCCGCCGTGACGCCGGCTGGTGCGGCCGTCCTGCTGGCGGAACCGGTCGAACACGTACGGCAGGAACTCCGGCCGGATCCCCTCGCCGGTATCGGCGATCGTGATCCGGACGCCGGCATCGACCGGCTCGAGCCGCACCGTCACCTCGCCGCCTCGCGGCGTGAACTTCACCGCATTCGACAGCAGGTTCCACACGACCTGCTGCAGCCGCGCAGAATCGCCGGCGACGGCCGCAACGCCGGGCGAGAATTCCTTGCGGATGACGACGCCCTTGGCGTCGGCAGCCGGAGTCACCGCCTCGATTCCCGCATCGACGAATGCGGCAGGCGCGACCGGCTGCACGTTCAGCCGCAGATTGCCGGTGATGATCCGCGACACGTCGAGCAGATCCTCGACCAGCTGCGACTGCGCGCGCGCCTGGCGCATTCGTCGATGCGGGAATCGAGGCGGTGACTCCGGCTGCCGACGCCAAG
>DATLGW010000125.1:0-4853 GCA_035540315.1 Burkholderiaceae bacterium
GTCCGATGCTCGTCGGCGAGCTCGAGTTCATCGTCCGCGGCTCGATCGGCATCGCGCTGGGCAGCCGCCACGGTCCGACGATCGATCTGATGCTCGCGCGCGCGGATCAGGCGCTGTCGTCGGCGAAGTCCGCCGGCGGCAACCGCGCGGTCGTCTGCGATGCGGCAATCGATCGCGCGCCGCAGCCGAGCTTCGACCTGGAGGCCGCGCTGCACAACGCCCTCGAGCGCGGCGAGATGCGGCTGCACTATCAACCCGTGGTCGATCCGCGCGCGCGGCGCTTGCCGCGGGTCGAGGCGTTGATTCGCTGGCAGCGCGGCGAGCGGCTGCTGCCGCCGGCCGAGTTCATTTCGCTGGCCGAGGAGACCGGGGTCGTGTTCGAGCTCGGCGAGTGGGCGATCGCCGAGGCGCTGCAGCAGGTCGCACGCTGGCGGCTGCGCGGCGTGCCGGTGGAGACGGTGTCGGTGAACGTGCATGCGCGCCATCTCGAGCAGGCGGGCCTGGTGCAGGCGGTCGCGCGCGCGCTGGCGGCGACCCGGCTCGAACCGAGCTGCCTGGAGCTCGAGCTGACCGAGACCGGCGTGATGAAGGACGTCGACGGCGCGCTCGAGCGGCTGCAGGGACTGCGCCAGCTCGGCGTGCGAATGGCGCTCGATGATTTCGGCACCGGTTATTCGTCGCTGTCGTACCTGACGCAGCTGCCGATCGACACGCTGAAGATCGACCGCTCGTTCGTGCGCCAGCTCGGCGGCGGCCGCCAGAGCGAAGCGGTGGTGCGATCGATCCTGGCGCTGGCGAACGCCCTCGGGCTGTCGACGGTCGCCGAAGGCGTCGAGAGCCGCGAGCAGCTGCACACGCTGCTGTCGCTGGGCTGCCAGCACGTGCAGGGCTACCTGTTCGCGCGGCCGATGCCGGCCGAAGAGCTGACGCGCTGGTGGCACGCGTACTCGCGCGGGCCGCGCTCGGAGCTCGGTTTCCTGGTGCCGCCGCAGCTGGCTGCGGGCGCCGCAGCGCGCAGTACCGGTGCCGGCGCGGCCTCGGGCGCCGCGTCGGGCGCGATCGTGCTGCCGCCGCCGCGAACGGCGCCGGGCGGCCCCGAGCCGATCTACATCTGACGGACGATCATTGCGCGCGCAACGCGAGGGCGAATCGATGGGCAACGCAGACGAGCTCAAGCAGGCCGCAGCGCGCGCGGCGCTCGAACACCTGGTCCACGGCGCAGTGCTCGGCGTGGGCAGCGGCTCGACGGTGCGCTGCTTCATCGCGGAGCTGCCCGCGCACCGGTCGCGGATCGCCGGCGCGGTGTCGAGCTCGGAGCGCTCGACCGAGCTGCTGCGCGAGGCCGGAATCGACGTGCTCGACCTGAATGACGTCGACCGCGTCCCGGTCTACGTCGACGGCGCCGACGAGATCGACGGGCAGCTGCGGATGATTAAGGGTGGCGGCGGTGCGCTCACGCGCGAGAAGATCATCGCTGCCGCGGCCGACACGTTCGTGTGCATTGCCGACGCCGGCAAGCTGGTGACGCGGCTCGGGCGGTTCCCGCTGCCGATCGAGGTGATCCCGATGGCGCGCGCGCTGGTGTCGCGGCGGCTGCAGGCGCTGGGCGCGCAGCCGCGCACCCGGTCCGGCTTCGTGACCGACAACGGCAACGTCGTCATCGACGCGCACGGGCTGCCGATCGACGATCCGGTCGCGACCGAGACCGAGCTGAACCAATGGCCGGGGGTCGTGACGGTCGGGCTGTTCGCCCGCCGCGGCGCCGACGTGGCGCTGCTCGCGTCGGCCGACGGACTGCGCACGCTGCAGCGCTGCTGAACCGGCTGCGCGGCGCGCGCAGCCGGCGTCGCGGTCGGGTCGACACGAGCGGCCGTGCGCCGGCGCCGGCCGCAGCGCTCACTGCGTCGGCGGCACGTACCCCGACGGCTGGTCGACGCCTTCGCCGAAGAAGTATTTCTCCATCTGCTCGGCGAGATACTTGCGAGCGCGCGGATCGGCGAGGTTCAGCCGATTCTCGTTGACCAGCATCGTCTGGTGCCGGATCCAGCCCTGCCACGCTTCCTTCGACACGTTCTCCCACAGCCGCTTGCCGAGCTCACCCGGATACGGCGGCAGGTCGAGCCCCTCGGCTTCGCGCTGCAGTTTCACGCAATAAACGGTTCGCGCCATGACAGTGCTCCTTCGCAGCTTCGCTACAGCGTCTTGACCAGCACCTGCGACTTGCGCTGCCAGTTGTACAGGTTCTGCCGCTCGATCGGCAGGTCGTCGAGCGTGCCGACGACGAAGCCGCGCTTGAGGAACCAGTGCGTGGCGCGCGTCGTCAGCACGAACAGCTTCTTCAGCCCGGCGCGCCGCGCGCGCTGCTCGATCCGCATCAGGATCCGCTCGCCGTCGCCCTGGTTCTGCGCCTGTGGGTTGACCGCCAGGCACGCCATCTCGCCGGTGCGCTCGGACGGGTACGCGTACAGCGCGGCGCAGCCGAAGATGATCCCGTCGTGCTCGATCACCGTGAAGTTCTCGATTTCCTGCTCGATCCGCGCGCGCTCGCGCTTGACCAGCGTGCCGTTCTCCTCCAGCGGGCGGATCAGCGCGATGATGCCGCCGACGTCGTCGAGCGTGGCCTCGCGCAACGCCTCGAGCGTTTCCTCGACGACCATCGAGCCCACGCCGTCGTGCGTGAACAGCTCCAGCAGCACCGAGCCGTCGAGCTCGAACGGCACCAGATGCGCGCGGGCGACGCCGTTCTGGCACGCGCGCAGCGCGTAGCGCAGGTAGAACGCCGCGTCTTCGCCGAGGTACCCGTCGTCGAGGATCTGCTGCGTTTGCTGCTCGGAGATCTCGGTCAGCAGCTCGCCGTCGCGATCGCGGATCCCGTCGAACGTCGTCAGGAAGATCAGCTTGTCGGCGTCGAGCGCAGACGCGGTCGCGGTCGCGACGTCTTCCATCGTCAGGTTGAACGCCTCGCCGGTCGGCGAGAAGCCGAGCGGCGACAGCACGACGATCGCGCCGTTGTCGAGCGCCAGCCGGATCGCCTGCGCCGAAACCTTGCGCACCAGGCCGGTGTGCCGATAGTCGACGCCGTCGACGATTCCCACCGGTCGCGCGGTCACGAAGTTGCCCGACACGACGCGGATCTCGGCGTGCGCCATCGGCGTGTTCGGCAGTCCCTGCGAGAACGCGGCCTCGAGGTCGAGGCGGATCTCGCCGGCGGCTTCCTTCGCGCATTCGAGCGCGATCGGATCGGTGATCCGCACGCCGTCGTGATATTCGCTGGTGGCGCCGCGCAGCCGCATCTGCTCGTCGACTTGCGGCCGCGAGCCGTGCACGACGACGACCCGCATCCCCATCGCGCGCAGCAGCGACAGGTCCGCGGCCAGCGCAGTCAGCTTGCCCGACGCGATCAGCTCGCCGGGGCATGCGACGACGAACGTGTGACCGCGAAACGCATGGATGTACGGCGCGACCGTGCGCAGCCATCCGACGAACCGCTGCGGGTCGCGCTGGGGATCCAGGTCCGGGGTCATCGGCTCATTATAATTTGGAGGGTCCCGGATCACGCGGACCTCCATCGAGTGCTGCTGCAGTTTCCCGACGCGCTGCCGGTTTCGGCCAAGCGCGACCTCATTGCCGACGCGATTGCCGCCTCGCCGGTCGTGATCGTCTGCGGCGAGACCGGCTCCGGAAAGACCACCCAGCTGCCGAAGATCTGCCTGTCGGCCGGCCGCGGCCGCAACGGGCTGATCGGACACACGCAGCCGCGTCGGCTCGCTGCGACGACGGTCGCGCGCCGGATCGCCGAAGAGCTCGGCACGCCGCTGGGCACCGACGTCGGCTACAAGATCCGGTTCAACGAGAAGACATCGCCGCGGGCGCGGGTGAAGCTGATGACCGACGGCATCCTGCTGGCCGAGACGCAGGGCGATCCGCAGCTGTCGCAGTACGACACGCTGATCATCGACGAGGCGCACGAGCGCAGCCTGAACATCGACTTCCTGCTCGGCTATCTGAAGCAGCTGATCGACGGGCCGCGGCGCAACGACCTGAAACTGATCGTCACGTCGGCGACGATCGACGCGCAGCGCTTTGCCGCGCATTTCGCGATCGACGACCGGCCGGCGCCGGTGATCGAGGTGTCGGGCCGGCTGTATCCGGTCGAGATCCGCTACCGGCCGCTGGAGGCCGAGCTTGCGCAGGCGCGCAACCGCGGCCGCGCTGACGAGGAGGACGAGGAGGACTATCCGGCCGCGATCGAGGAGGCGATCGACGAGCTGTGGCGCGAGCGTCCCGGCGACGTGCTGGTTTTCCTGCCGGGCGAACGCGAGATCCGCGACTGCGCCGAGCATCTGCGTCGCGCGCTGCAGTTTCGGCGGGCCGGCGGCGTCGCGGTCGGCGCGGTCGAGATCCTGCCGCTGTACTCGCGATTGTCGGTGGCCGAGCAGCAGCGCGTGTTCGCGCCGGGACCCGGCTATCGCGTCGTGCTCGCGACCAACGTCGCCGAGACGTCGCTGACCGTGCCGCGGATCCGCTACGTGGTCGACACCGGCCTGGCGCGGGTCAAACGCTATCGCTACCGCGGCAAGGTCGAGCAGCTGCAGATCGAGCCGATCTCGCGCGCCGCCGCGAACCAGCGCGCCGGCCGCTGCGGGCGCGTCGCCGACGGCGTGTGCGTGCGGCTGTACTCGGAGGAGGACTTCGCCGCACGGCCCGAGTTCACCGATCCGGAGGTGCTGCGTTCGTCGCTGGCCTCGGTGATCCTGCGGATGAAATCGCTGAACCTCGGCGACATCGACGCGTTTCCGTTCCTGGATCGCCCGCCGCGCAAGGCGATTGCGGACGGCTACGATCTGCTGCAC
>DATLGW010000126.1:0-6517 GCA_035540315.1 Burkholderiaceae bacterium
ACCTCGCGCTGCACTGGTTCGATGCGCCCGATGCGGCGATCGCCGAGTGGTACCGCGTAATCCGGCCGCGCGGGCTGCTGATGTTCACGTCGTTCGGCGTCGACACGCTGGCCGAGCTGCGCGCGGCCGGCAGCGCGACGATGCCGTTTCCCGACCTGCACGACATCGGCGACTCGCTGGTGGCCGCCGGCTTCGCCGATCCGGTGATGGACGTCGAGCGGCTGGTCGTTCGCTACGAGCGCCCCGAGCGGCTGCTGGCCGACCTGCGCGCGCTCGGCGGCGATGCGTTGCGCGCGCGCCGCCGCGGGCTTGCGACGGCGCGCGACCGCGAGCGGCTGGTGCAGGCGCTGCGGGCGCCGCTGTCGCTGACGTTCGAGATCGTCTACGGCCATGCATGGTGCGGCGAGCGCAAGAAGCTGCCCGACGGATTGGCGCCGATCGAGTTCCAGCCGCGACTGCGTCGCGCCGGTCCCGCGCGCGGCGCGCGCGCAGCCGTCGCGCCGGCGCGTGCCGTTGTTGCTGGCGCTTTCTGCCGCAGCCTATAATGCGCAGTTGCGCGCTCAGTGGGGTGTCTCAGTTGGGCGAACTCGCCGGCGCCGACATGTCGTCACCGACGCAGGTTGCGTGGACTCGCGTTCGCTCGCAGCACCGCCAGGAATGGCTGTGCAGGCGCAACTGCTCGCTGGCGCCGCGGCAGCTCGCAAGCGTGTTCGGCTGTCTGGCGGCGCTGGCCCTGGTGATCGCGACGGCATTCGCGCTGCTGGGAGGCTGGCTCGTCTTTCCCTTCGCCTGCATCGAAGCGCTGGCGCTGGGAGCGGCGTTCGTGGTGTACGCGCGGCACGCGGGCGACTTCGAGCGGATCGTGCTGTCGCGCGACAGCCTGATCGTCGAAGCGCAGCGCGCCCAGCGCGTGCAGCGCGCGCAGTGCAGTCCGAGGGCCGCGCGGGTCGAGTACTCGGGCGGCGCGGACGAGCTGATCAAGGTGATCGCCGCCGGCACCGAGATCGAGCTGGGGCGGTACGTGCCCGAGAAGGAGCGGGCGAGGCTGGCAGTCGAGCTACGCTCGGGATTGAGGGAGTGCGGACATTGAACTTGGTCAGTAGCGGGACTTCCGGTTTCTTGCGTACCTGCGCGGCATTGCGCGGCCGGGCCAGCCGGGCAGCCGCATCGATCGGGGCGTCGGTCGGACTGCTGTTGCTGCACGGATACGCGCTGGCGCAGCCGGATCGCGTGGTCGACATGCCGGGCGGCCCGCGCGTGAACCAGCTGAACCTGCCGCCGGGGATCACGGCGGTCGCCCGCGACCAGTACTGGCTCAACAACTTCCTGATGATCCTGTGCCTGGTCATCTTCGTCGGCGTGTTCGGCGTGATGTTCTATTCGCTGTGGGCGCACCGGCGCTCGCGCGGCCACGAGGCGCACGACTTCCACGAGAGCACCGCAGTCGAGATCACGTGGACGGTGGTTCCGTTCATCATCGTGATCGGCATGGCGCTGCCGGCCACGCGGCTGATGGTCGAGATGAAGGACACCAGCGCGGCCGACATGACGGTGAAAGTCACCGGCTATCAGTGGCGCTGGGGCTACGACTATCTGCGCGGCGAAGGCGAGGGCATCGGTTTCCTGTCGACGCTGGCGACGCCGCGCGAGCAGATCGAGGGACGCGCCGGGCGTTCGCCGACCTACCTGATGGAGGTCGACAACCCGCTGGTGGTCCCGGCCGGCAAGAAGATCCGGCTGGTGATCACCGCGAACGACGTGATCCACTCGTGGGGCGTGCCCGCGCTGGGCGTCAAGCAGGACGCGATTCCGGGCTTCGTTCGCGATGCGTGGTTCCGCGCCGAGACGCCCGGCATCTACCGCGGCGCGTGTTACGAGCTGTGCGGCCGCGACCACGCGTTCATGCCGATCGTGGTCGACGTGCGCACGCCCGAGGAATACAGCAAGTGGGCGACCGAGCAGCACAAGGCGATGCTGGCGCGGATGGACGACCCGGCCAAGGAGTGGTCGATCGCCGACCTGATGGCGCGCGGCGAGAAGGTGTATGCGGCGAACTGCGTCGCCTGCCACCAGGCGGGCGGGCAGGGCGTGCCGCCGGCGTTCCCGCCGCTCGCCGGCGGCAAGCGCGTGCTGGGCCCGCCGCAGGGCGTGATCCAGGTCCTGCTGAACGGCGTTCCCGGCACCGCGATGGCGCCGTTCCGGCAGCTGAACGACGTCGAGCTCGCCGCGGTCGGCACCTACATCCGCAACGCGTTCGGCAACCAGGCCGAGATCCCGGTGATCCAGCCGAAGGAATTCACCGCCGCGCGCAAGTGACGGCTCGAGCGCCGCCTGCGAACGCACGACGAACGACACAGCATCCTCCCGCGGAGCCTCCATGAGCGTAGTGATCGATCATCCGGCGCACGAGCACCATCACGACCATCCGCACGGCTGGCGGCGCTGGCTGTACGCAACGAACCACAAGGACATCGGCACGATGTACCTGTGGTTCAGCTTCGTGATGCTGATGGCCGGCGGCGCGCTCGCGATGCTGATCCGCCTGGAGCTGCTGCAGCCGGGGCTGCACTTCACCGACCCGGACCTGTACAACCAGTTCGTGACGATGCACGGGCTGATCATGGTGTTCGGCGCGATCATGCCGGCGTTCGTCGGCTTCGCGAACTGGCAGGTGCCGCTGATGATCGGCGCGACCGACATGGCGTTCGCGCGGATGAACAACTTCAGCTTCTGGCTGCTGCCGCCGGCGGCGCTGCTGCTGGTGTCGTCGTTCTTCGTCCCCGGCGGCGCGCCCGCGGCCGGCTGGACGATCTACGCGCCGCTGTCCACGCAGATGGGCATCGGCATGGACATGGGGATCTTCGCGCTGCACATCATGGGCGCGTCGTCGATCATGGGGTCGATCAACATCATCACGACGATCCTGAACCTGCGCGCGCCCGGCATGACGCTGATGAAGATGCCGCTGTTCGTGTGGTCGTGGCTGATCACCGCGTTCCTGCTGGTCGCGGTGATGCCGGTGCTGGCCGGCGCGATCACGATGATCCTGACCGACCGGCACTTCGGCACGTCGTTCTTCAACGCGGCCGGCGGCGGCGACCCGGTGATGTTCCAGCACATCTTCTGGTTCTTCGGGCACCCCGAGGTCTACATCATGATCCTGCCGGCGTTCGGGATCGTCAGCCAGATCATCCCGACGTTCTCGCGCAAGCACCTGTTCGGCTACACGTCGATGGTCTACGCGATGGCGGCGATCGCGGTGCTGTCGTTCATCGTGTGGGCGCACCACATGTTCACCGTCGGCATGCCGATCACCGGGCAGCTGTTCTTCATGTACGCGACGATGCTGATCGCGGTCCCGACCGGCGTGAAGGTGTTCAACTGGGTCGCGACGATCTGGCGCGGCTCGCTGACGTTCGAGGCGCCGATGCTGTGGGCGGTCGGCTTCATCTGGGTGTTCACGATCGGCGGGCTGACCGGGATCATCCTGTCGGTCGCGCCGGTCGACATCCAGCTGCACGACACCTATTACGTGGTCGCGCACTTCCACTACGTGCTGGTCGCGGGGTCGCTGTTCGCGATCTTCGGCGGCGTGTATTACTGGCTGCCGAAGTGGACCGGCCACATGTACGACGAGAAGCTCGGCCAGTGGCATTTCTGGCTGTCGATGATCACGTTCAACGTGACGTTCTTCCCGATGCACTGGCTGGGCCTGGCGGGCATGCCGCGGCGCTACGTCGACTACCCGCTGCAGTTCGCCGACTTCAACTTCATCGCATCGATCGGCGCGTTCGGCTTCGGGCTGACGCAGCTGATCTTCCTGTGGGTCGTGCTGAAGGCGATCCGCGGCGGCCCGGCCGCCACGCCGCAGGTGTGGGACGGCGCGCACGGGCTGGAATGGGAAGTGCCGTCGCCGGCGCCGTTCCACACCCACGAAGTGCCGCCGGTGGTGCGCTGACGGCTGCAATGCGAAAGCCGAGCTCGCCGCGATGCCCGATCCCGATCCGCGCCGCCCGCCGCGCGACCTGCGCGCCGCGCGCCGCACCGGAATCCGAATCACCGCTGCGATCCTGGTCGTCGTCGTGCTGATGTTCTTCTTCGGAATCATGCTGCGCCAATGGCTGAATCCGTGAACCCCGGCAAGCCCGCGGCGCAGCCGCGCGCGCCCGACGTGCGCCGCTCGAACCTGCAGGTTCTGGGCAAGCTGCTCGTGCTGACGGTCGTGATGTTCGGGTTCGGCTTCGCGCTGGTGCCGCTGTACCGCGCGATCTGCGAGCTGACCGGAATCAACGTCGCCACGCAGCGGGACGCGGGCGCGGCCGAGTTCGCGCGCAACACCCAGGTCGACGCGAGCCGCACGATCGTCGTCGAGTTCGATGCGAACCACCAGGGCGCCTGGCTGTTCCGTCCGGAGCGCCCGTCGGTGACGGTGCATCCGGGCGAGCTCGTGACCGTCCAGTACGAGCTCGTGAACACCCAGCCGCGCGCGATGGCCGGCCAGGCGATCCCCAGTTATGCGCCGCTGCAGTCGACCGCGTTTTTCCGCAAGCTCGAGTGCTTCTGCTTCCAGCAGCAGACGCTCGCGCCGAACGAGACGCGGCGCTTTCCGGTGGTTTTCGTCATCGATCCGAAGCTGCCGCGCGAAGTCGCGACGATCACGCTGTCGTACACGTTCTTCGAGGTCGCCGGCGCGACGGCCGCCGGCGCTGCGGCGCCCGTGCCGGCGCGCCCGGGGGGATGATGGATGGCGCGCCGGCCGGGCTTGCTCGCGACGGTGAAGGCGGTCGCATGGGCATTCCTCGGGATCCGCAGTCGCAAGGGCTACGAGCACGATTTGTCGCGGTTGAACCCGTTGCACCTGATCGCGACCGGCGTGCTGATGGCGATCTCGTTCGTGGTGGTGCTGATCTTTGTCGTTCGCGCGGCGATCCGCGCGGCCGGCGCATGAAGGGAGGAGTCTGATGGCCGCAGGAACCCACGGCACCGCGCACGATCCGCACGGCGCGCCCTATTACTTCATTCCGGCGCCGTCGCAGTGGCCGGCGGTCGGCTCGATCGCGCTGGTGTTCCTCGGCTTCGGCGCCGTCGGCACGGTCAACAGCACGGTCTGGGGACCGTGGCTGCTGCTGGTGGGCTTCGCGGTGCTGATCTACATGCTGGTCGGCTGGTTCACGATCGTCGCCCGCGAATCCGAGGGCGGCAAATACAACCGGCTGGTCGACGTGTCGTTCCGCTGGAGCATGGGCTGGTTCATCTTCTCGGAGGTGATGTTCTTCGGCGCGTTCTTCGGCGCGCTGCTGCACGCCCGCTACCTGTCGATGGGCTCGCTCGGGGACCTGATGCACCAGGCGGTGCTGTGGCCCGACTTCACGCCGACCTGGCCGCATTCGGGCCCGGCCGGCATCGTCGACCCGTTCATTCCGATGGGGCCGTGGGCGATCCCGACGATCAACACCGCGCTGCTGCTGTCCTCCGGCGTGACGATCACGATCGCGCACCATGCACTGCGCGCCGGCCACCGCAGCAAGGTGATCTTCTGGATGGCCGCGACGATCCTGCTGGGCGCGGTCTTCATGGGCTTCCAGGCCTACGAATACGTGCATGCATATCAGGACCTGAACCTGCGGCTGACCTCGGGCATCTACGGCTCGACGTTCTTCATGCTGACCGGATTCCACGGCTTCCACGTGACGCTGGGCGCGATCATGCTGGCGGTCGTGTTGTTCCGCGTGATCAAGGGCCACTTCACGCCCGAGCACCATTTCGCGTTCGAAGGCGCCGCGTGGTACTGGCACTTCGTCGACGTGGTCTGGCTCGGCCTGTACGTGCTGGTCTACTGGATGTAGCCGCAGCGCGCCGCTCGCGGCGCGCCGGCCGCATTCGCCCGGCTAACGCGCGCCGGGCAGCCCGGTCGGCTGGATCCAGCCGAGCAGGTAGCCGATCAGGATCAGCAGGAACACCGCGATCGACAGACCGATGCGCCAGGTCAGCGCCCGCGCCATGTTGCCGGTGCGGCTCCTGTCGCGAACCATGAAGACGCCGGCCGATATCAGGCTGCCGACGATCAGCACGAACCCCAGGCCAATGATCCATTTCATCGCGCCGCCATTGTATGTCCGCCGCTGACGCCCGAGGACCTCGGCGGCGCGGGCTCGTGCGGCTCGTGGTGCCGACGCTGGCCGCGATCGCGGTGATCGCGCTGACGGTGTCGCTCGGCAACTGGCAGCTGCGCCGAGCGGCCGAGAAGCTCGATGCGCAGCGCGAGCGCGCGGCCGCGCTGGTCGAGCCGCCGATCGAGCTCGGCCGCGAGCCGCTCGACGCGGCCGACCTGGACGGGCGCCGCGTCGCGGTCGAAGGCCGGCTCGTGCCCGAGCGCAGCATCTACATCGACAACCGCACGCGGCGCGGGATCGCCGGCGTGCACGTGGTCACGCCGGTGCGGATCGAAGGCACCGACAAACACGTGCACGCCGGCGATCCCGCGCCGCGTCGAGCGGCTCGCGGCCGAGCTCGATCG
>DATLGW010000127.1:0-18121 GCA_035540315.1 Burkholderiaceae bacterium
CTGCTCGCCTGCGGCGAAGTCGCGCTGCGCGAATGCGACCGTCGCCAGGCCGAACCACGCGGCCGGATCGTCGCGGCCGCCCTGCTGCGTCAGCCGCTCGAAGGTCTGACGCGCATTGCGTGCGCCATCGATGCTCGAATCGCCGATCGCCCGCAGCTTTGCCTGGATCAGCCGGAAATCGAGCGAGTCCACGCGCTGCCGGTAACGCGCTTCGCGGATCCGCAGCTGCAGGTCGCTGATGCGCTCGGTGGTCAGCGGGTGCGTGCGCATGTACGCCGGCGCATTGTTCTCGTACACGCGCCCGATCTGCTGCAGCCGGCCGAAGAACGTCACTGCGGCGGTCGGATCGAATCCGCCGTGCTGCATGATCTCCAGACCGACCCGGTCGGCCTCGCGCTCGGCGTCCCGCGAGAACGACAGCATCGTCGAGCGCGCGACCTGGTCGCCCAGCGTCGCGAAGCCGCCGATCGCCTGCGGGTTCGACCGCGCGGCCAGCACGCCCAGCACCAGCGCCGCCAGCATCATCATCGAGCTCTGGCGCTGCTGCGCCAGCATCCGTGCGATGTGCCGCTGCGTGACATGGCCGATCTCGTGCGCCAGCACTGCGGCGAGCTCCGATTCGCTCTGAGCGGTCGTGATCAATCCGGTGTGAACGCCGATGTACCCGCCGGGCAGCGCGAATGCGTTGACGGTGGTGTCGAGCACCGCGAAGAAGTCGAAGTCGTAGCCGGCCGCGGCCGGCGCCGACGTCAGCTTCGCGCCGAACCGGTTCAGAAAGTCATCGACTTCCGCGTCGTCGAAGAACGCGCGTTCGCGCCGCAGCTCGCGCATGATCTGCTCGCCCAGCCGGCGCTCTGCCGCAGGCGACAGCTCGTCTCCGGCCGCCTCCCCCAGCCGGGGCAGGTTCTCGATGTGGGTTTGCGCGGCGGACGGCCCCACCGCGACGGCCATGGCCACTGCCACCGCAGCCGCCCGTCGCAGACAACCAAGGGTAAAGCGCATACTCTCGTATCATAAAACGGTTGCGATCCCGCTCCGGATCCGCCGGCCGGACGAACCGACGATGAGCGAACAGCGAAACCCCCCTCCCGGCGCGCAGCTCAGCCACTTCGATGCGTCCGGGCAGGCGCACATGGTCGACGTGGCGGACAAGGCGGTCACGCGCCGGGTCGCGATCGCCGCCGGCCGGATCACGATGCAGCCGCAGACGCTGGCGCTGATCGCCGGCGGCACCGCCAAAAAAGGCGACGTGATCGGTGTCGCGCGGATCGCAGCGATCCAGGGCGCCAAGCGCACGTCCGAGCTGATCCCGCTGTGCCATCCGATCGCGCTGACGCGCGTGGCCGTCGATTTCGACGTCGACGCGTCGGCGAGCGAGGTGCGCTGCACCGCGACGGTCGAATGCGACGGCAAGACCGGGGTCGAGATGGAGGCGCTGACCGCGGTGCAGGTCGGGCTGCTGACGATCTACGACATGTGCAAGGCGGTCGACCGCGGGATGACGATCACCGACGTGCGGCTGCTGGAAAAGCGCGGGGGGAAGTCGGGGAGCTTCGTGGCCGAAGCCTGACGCGAGACGCTGCATGGGTGCCAGTCGCCGACGCAGAGCGCACCCTGTGGCTTGCGAATGATTGCAGAAAGGAGACTTGCATGGCCGACACCTACCTCCTCGTCCACGGCGCTTGGCATACCGGCGCGCTGATGGAGCCGACAGCGCAGCACCTGCGAAAACTCGGGTGCACGGTGCATTGCCCGACGCTGGCAGGCAATCGTCCCGGAGATGACCGCGCCGCGATCGGCTTGCAGGACGCCGCGCGCTCTCTGGTCGAATTCATCGAATCGGAGGACCTGACGGACATCCGGTTGGTGGGTCACAGCTACGGCGGCATGGTGATCAGCCAAGCCGCAATGGTCTTGAAGCCCCGTCTGCGCAGGCTGGTCTACGTCAACGCCTTCGTGCCGCTGAACGGACAGTGCCTGAGTTACCTGAACTTCCTGCAGGACACGTCGATGCCGCACAGCATGCCCTGGCACCCTCGCCTGTCGGAGCGCCTCGGCCTGTTCCGCCTCGTCGAATCCTTCGGCAGCCATGAGACCTGGTTCACGAATCCGAAGCTGACCGCGGACAAGATCGTGGAGGCCGGGCGCGACTGATCAGCAGGCAATCGCCTCTTGCTGCCGGGCCGACGCTGCGATGCAAAGACTGCTGATCACCATCGGACTGCTGCTGGTGCTCGTCGGCGTGTTGTGGCCGTGGCTTTCGCGGCTGGGGCTCGGACGGCTGCCTGGCGACATCCGGATCGAGACCGAAAGCGGCTTCTTCTACCTGCCGATCACGACCAGCATCATCATCTCGATCGTGGTGTCGCTGGTGCTCTGGTTGCTGCGTCGATGACGCCGGTTGCGTGCGCAGCGCCGCCCACCGTCCTCTGCAGGATTCGCTGCCGCGACAGGGGATTGCTGGACACTGCCGGCCACGCGCGGTCTAATTCGGCACCTTCTGAAACTGCGGAGTTGGCTCGGTGGGCACAGACCCGGGCGACGGACATCGATTGGTCGACATGACCGGAAGCACCCGCTCGGCGAGCTGACGCGCAGTTTCCTGCCGCCTACCCGCCCGAGCGGGGGAGATGGCGGCGACATCCCGGCGACAGCCGGATCCGGCCTCCGTCTTCCGCACCGCGCGCAGCAGCGTGCGCGATGCCGCGGCCGGTCGATCGCCCGCTCCGTCGCCTGAGTCGAGCGGTCGCATCGTCGCCGATTCCCGAACCTGCGGAGCACAGAAGAAAATGACTGCCGCTCGCTGCGCGCCGCTGCGCCCTCTGCTGCGGCTTCTTGGTTTGGCGCTGGCGCTTGCGACCGCGACTGCGCACGCCGATCGCCCGCTGTTTACCGAGGATGCGGTCATCGCCGACCCCGGCGCCTGCGTGGTCGAGGCGTGGGCGAAGCGCGGCCGCGGCGGCGCGTCCGAGTACTGGGTGATGCCGGCGTGCAATCCGACCGGCAACTTCGAGATCACCGTCGGCGCAATGCAGCTGCGCGCGCCGGGCGAGCGCGATCTGCGCGGAATCCTTCAAGGCAAGACGATCTTCCGGGCGCTCGAGCCCAACGGCTGGGGCTGGGGCCTGGTGTTCGGCAACGAGTACGGCGCCACGACACAGCGGCCGCTGCGCAACCGGCTGATCGGCGATCTGTACGCGCTGGTGCCGGTCAGCTGGTCGGTACAAGACGAACGCTGGCTCGTGCATGCGAACCTGGGCTGGATGCGCGAGCGCGAGGAGCGCCGCGATCGCGCAACGTATTCGCTCGGGACCGAATATGCGGTGACGCCGCGGATCTGGGCGATCGGCGAGATGTTCGGCGAATCCGGCAACGGCCGGCCGTTCTACCACGTCGGCGTTCGCTACTGGATCGTCCCGGAGCGGCTGCAGATCGATGCAAGTTACGGCAACCGCTTCGGCCGCGGCACCGAAGACCGCTTCTTCACGATCGGCATCGCAGTTTTCACCGATTCCATCCTGCGCTGAGCGCGCATCTGACGGAACCTTGCCACCGAGGCTACGACGATGACCCGCGAAGAGCTCCTGCTGTCGCTGCGCTCCGCGCTGCAGCGACCCGATGCCGCGTCGTTCCCCGCGGTCGTCGAGCACAACCATCCGGCCGACGTCGCCGCGACGCTCGACGAGCTCGAGCACGAGCCGGCGCAGATCTGCAGCCTGCTGCGTTCGCTGGCGACCGAGCCGCGCGCAGAGCTGTTCGGCCACCTGCCGCCGCCGCTGCAGGTCGAGGTCGCCGTGTGCATGGACCGCTCCGAGCTCGCCGAGCTGTTCCTGCACATGTCGCCCGACGATCGCGCCGACGTATTCAACCGGCTGCCCGAAGACCAGCGCGAGGCGTTCCTGCCGGCGCTCGCTCAGGTCGAACGCGAGGACATCCGCAGGCTCGCCGCCTACGAGGAAGGCACCGTCGGCGCGACGATGACGTCGGATTACGCAACGGTGCCGCCGTATCTGAGCGCGCGCGAGGCGGTCGAGCACCTGCGCAGCGTCGCCCCCGATCGCGAAACGATTTACCAGGCGTTCGTGATCGACGACGAACGTCGGATCGTCGGCACGGTTTCGCTGAAGGACCTGATCGTCGCGCCGCCGTATGCGCGCGTGTCCGATTTCATGGAACGCGACGTGATCACGATCGGTGCCGAGTCGCCGCGCGAGGAGGCCGCGCGGCTGATCTCGAAGTACGACCTGATTGCGCTGCCGGTCGTCGATACCGCCGAGCGGCTGATCGGCATCGTCACCTACGACGACGCAATGGACGTCGCCGAGGCCGAGGCGACCGAAGACTTCCATCGCGTCGGCGGCCTGGGCGAGCTCGCGGTCGGCATTCGCGACGCAACGATCGCGGCCTTGTACCGCAAGCGGATCTTCTGGCTGGTCGTGCTGGTGTTCGGCAACCTGCTGTCAGGTGCCGGGATCGCGTATTTCGAGGACACGATCGCGACTTACGTGGCGCTGGTGTTCTTCCTGCCGCTGCTGATCGGCAGCGGCGGCAATGCCGGCGCACAGGCGGCTACGCTGATGGTGCGCGCATTGGCGACGGGCGAAGTGGTTCTCAAGGATTGGGCGGCGATGCTCGGACGCGAGCTGGTCGTCGCCGGGCTGCTGGGCGCGACGATGTCGCTGGCGGTCGTCTGGCTCGGGCTGTGGCGCGGCGGCGCCGAAATCGCGCTGGTGGTCGCGATGACGATGCAGCTGGTGGTCGTCGCCGGCAGCGTGATCGGCATGTCGCTGCCGTTCATCCTGAGCCGCTTCCAATTCGACCCGGCGACCGCGAGCGCGCCGCTGATCACCACGATTGCCGACGCAACCGGCGTGGTGCTGTATCTGGGCATCGCGACCGCGGTGCTCGGACTGCCAGCGCAAGGCTGACGTCACCGCTGCCGCGGCGGCATCGGCGCCGGCTCGGCGTGCAGCCGCTCGGCAGGGAACTGGCGCATGTATTCCATCATCCGTTGCGGCGGGCAATCGAGCCAGCCGTCGTAGTCGGACTCGTCGAGGATCACCGGCATGCGCTTCTCGTCGCCGGGCTTGTGGAAGCGGCGCATCAGCGGGTGGTCGTCGGCGTTGACGGTCAGCATCGTGAAGCTCAGCACCTCGCGCCGGGTGTGCGGATCGCGCCACCAGCCCCACAAGCCGGCGATTCCCATCGGCCGGCCGTCGCTCCGGCTGATCCGCCAACGCACTGCGCGGCCGGTCCCGTAGCACGGCTCGTAGATCGCATCGGCCGGGATCACGCAGCGCCGGCCGCGCAGCCACGAGTCCTTGAAGCTGGGCTTCTGCGCAGCGGTCTCGGAGCGCGCGTTGTAGGTGCGCCGCCCCAGCGCAAGGTCCTTGCACCAGTGCGGGATCAGCCCGAACAGCCCGTGCTGCGCCTGCCGCTGCAGCTCGAGCTCGTCGGGACGCCGCCAGATGAACGGCGCGAGCTGCTGCGGGAACACCTCGGTCGGCACCTCGTCGCGCGGCCGCTCGACGCCGAAGTGCGCCAGCAGGCGGTCGCGCGCGGTCACCGGTTGGTAGTTGGCGCACATGGAAAGTTCGTGGATGCTTGAACGAGCCCGGCAGGGTACCGCAGCGCCGCGAACGCTGCAGCGACGGACACCCGATCGGGTCAGTGCACACGACGCCGGCCGCCGAGGCGGCCGTTCAGCGGCCGATATAATCGCGGGCTCTTTTCCCGGCATTGCTGCCGCAACTTCCTCCTTTCCAGCCCCGCCCATGCATCGTTACGCGTCGCTCGACGAATTCATGTCGCACGTCCGCCGCCGCGACCCGGATCAGCCCGAGTTCCTGCAGGCCGTGCGCGAAGTGATGGAAAGCGTCTGGCCATTCATCGCGCAGCATCCGCGTTATGCCGAGCACGGCCTGCTCGATCGGCTGGTCGAGGCCGAGCGGATCGTGCAGTTCCGCGTCGCTTGGGTCGACGATCGCGGCGAGACGCGGGTCAACCGCGCATGGCGCGTGCAGCACAGCTCGGCGATCGGGCCGTACAAGGGGGGCATGCGGTTTCACCCGTCGGTGAACCTGTCGATACTGAAGTTCCTCGGGTTCGAGCAGACGTTCAAGAATGCGCTGACGACGCTGCCGATGGGCGGCGGCAAGGGCGGTTCGGACTTCGATCCGAAGGGCCGCAGCAACGGCGAGGTGATGCGGTTCTGCCAGGCGCTGGTGATGGAGCTGTTCCGCCACATCGGCCCCGATACCGATGTGCCGGCCGGCGACATCGGCGTGGGCGCGCGCGAGGTCGGTTTCATGGCGGGCATGATGAAGAAGCTGTCGAACAGCAGCGGCGCCGTGTTCACCGGCAAGGGCCTGAGCTACGGCGGCAGCCTGATGCGGCCCGAAGCGACCGGCTACGGCACCGTCTACTTCGCCGAGGAGATGCTCGAACGCCGCCGGATGGGCTTCGAAGGGATGCGGGTGGCGATCTCAGGCTCGGGCAATGTCGCGCAATACGCGGCGGAGAAGGCGATGGCGATGGGCGCGCGCGTGATCAGCGTATCGGATTCCGGCGGCACCGCGCACGATCCGGAGGGTTTCGACCTCGAGAAGCTGCAGGGGCTGTTCCAGATCAAGAACGAGCAGTACGGGCGGATCGAGGAGTTCGCGCAGCGGTTCCGGATGCAGTACCTGCCGGGCCAGAAGCCGTGGCGCATTGCGGCCGATATCGCGCTGCCGTGCGCGACCCAGAACGAGATCGATGCCGACGACGCGCGCGTCATGATCGGCAACGGCGTGAAATGCGTGGCCGAAGGCGCGAACATGCCGTGCACCGCCGAGGCCGTTCATCTGTTCCAGCAGGCCGGCGTGCTGTATGCGCCGGGCAAGGCGGCCAACGCCGGCGGCGTCGCGACGTCGGGTCTGGAGATGTCGCAGAACGCGATGCGGCTCGCCTGGCCGCGCGACGAGGTCGACCGGCGGCTGCAAGTGATCATGCGCGGCATCCACGATGCCTGCGTGCAGTACGGCGAGCGCAGCGGCGGCGGCGTCGATTACGTCGACGGCGCGAACATCGCCGGCTTCGTCAAGGTCGCCGACGCGATGCTGGCGCAGGGAATCACCTGACGGACCGACCGGCCTGCCCCCCGCAGGGGCATGCCCCTTGCCTCCCCCTGCCGATGGGCTGCAGGAGAGGCATGCGATGCGAATCCGACTGAAGGCGCTCGATCGGCAGGTGATGGTGATCACCGGCGCGACCAGCGGCATCGGCCTGGCGACCGCGCGCGCCGCCGCAGGTCGCGGCGCAAAGCTGGTGCTGGCCGCGCGCAACGAGGACGCGCTGCGGCAGTTGTGCGACGAACTGCAGCTGCAGGGCCACGAGGCGGCGTACGCGGTGGCCGACGTCGGCCGGCGCGCCGACGTCGAGCGGATCGCCGACGTCGCGTTCGAGCGATTCGGCGGCTTCGACACCTGGGTCAACAACGCCGGCACGCTGATCTACGGCCGAATCGAGGAGGCCAGCGACGAGGATGCGAAACGGCTGTTCGACACGAACTTCTGGGGCGTCTGGCATGGATCGCGGATCGCGCTGCGGCACCTGAAGCGGCACGGTGGCGCGCTGATCAACGTCGGCAGCGACTTGTCCGAGCACACCGCACCGCTGATGGGTCCGTATTCGGCGTCCAAGCATGCCGTGATGGGGCTGACCGATGCGCTGCGGGTCGAGGTGCACCAGCAGCGCGCGCCGGTTGCGGTGACGCTGATCCGGCCGTCCGGAATCGACACGCAGATCCGGCGGCACGCACGCAACTACATGGACGTCGAGCCGCGGCTGCCGCCGCCGGTCTATGCACCCGAGGTGGTGGCCGACGCGATCCTGCATGCGGCCGAGCACCAGACGCGTGACCTGTTCGCCGGCGGCGCCGCGCGCGTGTTGTCGACGCTGACTCACCTGGGGCCGCTGACGTCGGACTGGGTGATGCGGCGGCTGATGTTCGGGCAGCTGCGCTCGGACAAGCCGGCGCAGCACGCAGAAGGAGCGCTGCACGAGACGATGCACAGCCCGCTGCAGGAACGCGGCGGGTCCGAGCGGCATGTCTTCAAGCGCAGCGTTTACACGAAGCTGGCGATGCATCCGCGGGCCTCGCGCGTGGCCGGGTACGGGCTTGCGGCCGCCGCTGCGCTGGCGCTGTACGCGCATCGCGGGATGCGGCTGCGCCGCAGCTGACGAAAAAAAAAGCCGCGCATCGCGCGCGGCAAAGAGGGGAAACCTTTCACGCCGCGCTGCAAGCGCCGCGGCCGTCTCCAGCGTCAGCTCACGCGCACCGGCACGAAGATTCGCGAGTCGCCGCGCTGGACCAGCAGCGCGACCGACTTGTCGGCCTGCTCGACGAGCTTGCGGACCTCGGCCGGATCGCTGACTTCGACGCCGTTGACCGACACGATCACGTCGCCGGGCCGTACGCCGGCCGCGGCCGACGCGCCGCCGGCCTGCTCGACCAGCAGCCCCGATTCGACCCCCTTGACCTCGCCCGGCTGCACCGGCCGCACCGCCAGTCCCAGCCGGCCTTCGCCGGCCGGTTTGGTTGCGGCCGTCTGAGCCGGCGACGGCTCGAGCGCACCGAGTTGCGCGGTGACGGTCTGCGTCTGCCGTTTGCGCCACACGTCGAATTCGACCGTATCGCCCGGCTTGTGCATGCCAATGATCGCCGTCAGATCGCCGGCTCGCACCACCGGGCGCCCGTTCGCCTGGCGCACGATGTCGCCCGATTGCAGCCCGGCGCGCGCGGCGGGGCTGTTGGCCTCGACCGACGAGATCAGCGCGCCGCCCGGTCGCGGCAGCCCGAACGAGTCCGCCAGCTGCTGATTCAGGTCCTGAACGGTCACGCCCAGCCGCGCGTGCTCGACCTTGCCGTTCGCGACGATCTGGTCCTTGATCCGCACGGCCAGGTCGATCGGAATTGCAAACGAGAGCCCCTGGTAGCCGCCAGTACGGCTGTAGATCTGCGAGTTGATGCCGACCACCTCGCCGCGCGAGTTGAACAGCGGCCCGCCCGAGTTGCCAGGATTCAGCGCCGCATCCGTCTGGATGAACGGCGCCGCGCCCCGCGGCAGCGAGCGTCCGGTCGCGCTGACCACGCCGACGCTGACGCTGCTCTCGAGGCCGTACGGCGAGCCGATCGCAATCACCCATTCGCCGACCTTGACGTCTTCGCTCTGGCCGAGCCGCACCGTCGGCAGGTTTTTCGCGTCGATCTTCAGCACCGCAACGTCGGTGCGGCGATCCGATCCGAGCACCTTCGCCCGATACTCGCGCCGGTCGGTCAACGTGACATTGACTTCGCGCGCCTGGTCGACAACGTGCGCGTTGGTCAGGATCAGCCCGTCGGCCGACACGATGAAACCGGAGCCTTGGCCGCTGCGCGGCGCGTCGTGATGCGGGCCGAACGGCATGCCCGGAATCTGGGGCATCGGGATGCCGTCGGGGAGCCGCTGCATTCCGGCGGCGCGGGGCTCGCCGACGACGCTGATATGGACGACTGCCGGTCCGTACTGATCGACCAGCACGCTGAAATCGGGCCGAGCGATCTGGCCACCGGGCAGCGCCGCGGGTGCCGTGACCGGTGCCGGCGCAGCCGTCGGGGGACCTGCATCACGTGTGAACGCCGGCGCAACGCCGACGCCGAGTACACCGGCCGCAACCAACGCAGCCGCGAGTTTGTTCAATGTCATTGCCACTCTCTCCTACAGACAATCGCGGGCGCAAGTGCCGCGAATGGCAACGATGATGCCGGGCGATTCTTAGGGCAGGCTTAACCTGAGTCGCGCGGGATCGAGGCGTCGCTCGAAGGGGTGGGTGGCGCCGCGGCGCGGCCGATTTCCTGCGCCGGTGCGCCGGCCGGCAGCTCGAGGACCGCGCGCAATCCACCCAACGGCGAGGGCAGCAGTCGCACGTCGCCGCCGTGCCGCTGCGCAATTGCGCGGACGATCGCAAGGCCAAGTCCGCTGCCGCTGCCGGTCGCGCCGCGCCCGCGATGAAACCGATCGAACACCCGCTGGCGCTCCGACTCCGGAATTCCTGGTCCGCTGTCGTCGACGATCAGCCGCACCTGGCGCGGGTCCGATTCGATCCCGAGATCGACCCGACCGTGCGGCGGGGTGTACTTGACCGCGTTGTCGAGCAGGTTGCGCAGCAGCACCCGCAGCGCCTCGGGATCGCCGACCAGCGCAGGCAGCGGCGGCGCATGCTCGGGCAGATTAATCCCTACGTCGACGCCTCGCTCGTCGGCGCTCGGCGCGACCTCGGCAATCGTCGCGCGCGCGATTTCGGCGAGCGCCAGCGGCTGCAGCGGCTCCTGGTGCAGTGCCGGCGCCTCCTGCCGCGCGAGCACCAGCAATTGCTCGACCAGCCGCGTCGCCCGCTCGATCCCGGCTCGCAGCCGCTGCACGGCCAGCGCGCGCGCGGCCTCGTCGGGCGCGCGCTCGAGCGACTGCAGCTGCAGCCGCAGCGCGGTCAGCGGCGAACGCAGCTCGTGCGCCGCCTCGGCGATGAAGTGCCGCTGCGCATCGAACGCGTCGCGCACCCGCAGGAACAGCGCATTCAGCGCGCCGACCAGCGGCACGATCTCGCTCGGCAGCCCGGCCTGCGGCAGCGGCGACACGTCGTTGACCGCACGCTGCGACACCATCTGCGTCGCCGCGCTGACCGGTCGCAGCGCCCGCGAGACCACCAGCCAGATCGCCAGCATCATCAGCGCGGCAAACAGCAGCACCGGCTGCAGCGACTGCCACGCGAGCGCGCGCGCCATCTCGTCGCGCGCCGCGGTGTCCTGCGCGACCCGCACCAGCTGACCGCCGCTGCGCAGCGAATACATCCGCCAGGTCTTGCCGTCGACGCGGGTCTCGGAGAAACCCGGCGTCGCCGCGCGCGGCAGCTGAATCCGCTCGTGCGTCTGGTAGACGGTGACGCCGTCGGCGGTCCAGATGTGGATCACGACGTCGTGCCGGGACTGCGGCTGCGGGTCGCGCCGTGGCGGGGTCCGCGCCGGGTCGGCCGCCCGGATGTCGCCGCGCAGCGCCATCGCGATCTGCTGCATCTGCGCCTCGAAGATCCGGTCGGCTTCGCGAATCGCCGCGCGATACGCGATCAGGCCCTGCGCGATCGCCGCGAACAGCGTCGCCACCAGCAGCAGCCACACCAGTCGGCGCCGCAGCGAGTAATGCGTCGGTTCAGCCATCCCGATCAGCTCTTGCGCCGCACGCGCGGCGCGCGTTGCTCACCCCTTGGGCACCATGTAGCCCACGCCGCGCACGTTGCGGATCAGCCCGGCGCCGAGCTTGCGCCGCAGCCCGTGCACGTAGACCTCGACCGCGTTGCTGCTGATCGCGTCGGCCCAGCCGTACAGCTTGCGCTCGAGCTGGGCCCGCGACAGCACCGTCCCCGGCCGCGCGATCAGCGACTCGAGCACCGCCCACTCGCGCGCCGACAACATGACCGGCGCGCCGTCGACGGTGACTTCGCGCGTCGCCGGGTTCACCACGACGCCGCGGCAGCGGTACACCGGCTCGGAGCGGCCGGCGGCGCGGCGCAGCAACGCGCGAACCCGCGCCAGCAGCTCGTCGAGATCGAACGGCTTGGCGACATAGTCGTCGGCACCGGCGTCCAGACCCCGAACCCGCTGGTCGACCGCGTCGCGCGCGGTGACGATCAGCACCGGCGTCGCATTGCGCCGGCCCCGCAGCGAGCGCAACACGTCGATGCCGTCGCCGTCGGGCAGCCCCAGATCGAGCAGCACCAGGTCGTGCTCGTGCGCCTGCAGCGCGGCATCGGCCGCTGTCGTGCTGCGCGCCCAGTCGACTGCATAACCTTCCTGGCGCAGCGCATCGACCACGGTCTCGCCGATCATCTGATCGTCCTCGACCAGCAGCACCCGCATCGTGATCTGCCCCGAAGTTACCAGATCCCGAGCGCGAGGCCTGCGGCCATTGCGGCGCCGAACTCGCGCGCCCGCTGCAAGTCCGCCTCGCCGATCGTCTTCGGGGCCAGGATCTGCTGCGGCGTCTGCGCGTGCGTGATCACGAGCAGCGGCTCGGCGATCCGGCGCAGCCGCCATCCGGTCGCGATGCGCTCGACCTGCCGAATCGTGCCCTGCCCGTCGCTGCCGGCGCACACGATCAGCGCATACGGCCGCCCCGCGATCCGGTCGAGCACCGGGTAATAGCAGCGGTCGAAGAAATGCTTCATCGGCCCGGCCATCGACGCCAGGTGCTCGGGCGTCGCGAAGATCGTCCCGGCCGCCTGCAGCAGATCTTCGGGACCGGCATCGTCGCAATGACGCAGCGCGACCGTCACGCCCGGCTCGTCGGCTGCGCCCGCGGCCGCCGCCTCGGCGAGCTGCCGCGTGCCGCCGGTCGTCGACCACCAGACGATCGCGAGCCGCGGTCGCATCGCGGTCGCGCCCCAGGCCGCGACGCGTCAGCGCACCGAGCGCCAGACCCGGCTGCTGCCGTCGCGCTGCACCAGCAGCACGTCGTACGGGTCGCGCTGATCACCCATCTCCATGCCCGGCGATCCGACCGGCATGCCCGGCACCGCCAGACCGAGCGCCTGCGGCCGCTCTTCGAGCAGCCGCACGATGTCGGGCGCCGGCACATGGCCTTCGATCGCGTAGCCGCCGACGGCTGCGGTGTGGCACGAGCCGAATTGCGCCGGCATGCCGAGCCGCTTGCGCGCAGCGGCGTTGCCGACGTCGTGCACGACGACCGCAAAGCCTGCCGCCTGCAGGTGCTCGACCCAGCCGGTGCAGCAGCCGCAGGTCGGCGACTTCCAGACTTCGATGCGGGATGCCGCCGTCGCGATCGCTGCCCGCGGCACCAGCAGCGTTGCGCCGAGCGCGGCGAGCGAGCACAGCACGGCTCGACGCGCGCGCCGCGCAGGCGCCGGCCGGTCGCCGCGCCACGCGACGGGCTGGCGGAACTCCCGGGGCTCATTCATTCGTGGATCCTCGCTTGCTGACCATCATCCGCTGAACGATACACGATCTCTTCCCGGACCCCGGCGCGCAACCCGGTGGTTCCGGAGCCGGTATATTCGGCCGATGCACATCGTGGTGATCGGCACCGGAATCGTCGGGACCTGCACGGCGGCCTGGCTGCAGCGCGACGGCCATGCGGTGACCTTCATCGACCCCCTGCCGCCGGGCGAAGCCTGCTCGTTCGGCAACGCCGGCTCGCTGTCGCCATCGGCAGTGCTGCCGGTGGGCATGCCGGGGGTGTGGAAGAAGGTTCCGCGCTGGCTGCTCGATCCGCAGGGTCCGCTGACGGTGCGCTGGCGCTATCTGCCGTTCGCGCTGCCCTGGCTGATCCGGTTCCTGCGGCATTCTTCGCGAGACGAGGTGGTGCGGATCGCGACCGCGCTGCGCTCGCTGATGGCGCCGATCTTCGAAGCCTATTCGCCGCTGCTCGAGCGCGCGGGGGCGACCGATCTGATCCGCCGCAGCGGCTGTCTGTACGTGTACTCGACGCGCAACGTCGCGCGGCAGTGGCAATGGGGAATGGACCTGCGCCGTGCGCTCGGCGTCGATCTGCGCGAGGTCGACGAGGACGAGCTGGCCGCGATGGAGCCGGACCTGCAGGGCCGCTTCCGTTTCGGATTGCTGGCGCCGGAGAATGGGTCGACGCCGAACCCGTCGCAGCTGGTCAAGGCGATCCACGCGCAGTGCCTGCGCGACGGGGCGACGCAGGTGCGCGGGCGCGCGACCGGTTTCAGTCGCGCCGGCTCGCGCCTGGTCGCAGTGCGGCTGGACGACGGCGGTGCCGTCGAATGCGACGGCGTCGTCGTGGCTGCCGGCGCGTGGTCCAAGCCGCTGGCTGCGCAGCTCGGCGCGCGGGTTCCGCTGGAGAGCCAGCGCGGCTATCACGTGACCGTGCAGAGCAGCAACCTGCAGCTGCGCCATACGGTGATGGCGGTGGAGCACAACCTGATGGTCAACCCGATGGCGATGGGCCTGCGGCTGGCCGGTTCGGTCGAGTTCGGCGGGCTGCGCGCGGCGCCGAACTTCGCGCGCGCGCGCGTGCTGCTCGACAAGGGCCGCGAGCTGTTCCCGCACCTGGATGCGAGCCGCACCAGCCTGTGGATGGGCAATCGCCCCTGCTTGCCGGACAGCCTGCCGGTGATCGGCCGCGCGCGGCGGCTCGACAACGCATGGCTCGCGTTCGGCCACGGGCATGTCGGCATGTGTCTGGGCGCCAGCACCGGCCGCGAGGTCGCGCACCTGGTTGCCGGGCGCACGCCGCAGATCGATCTCGCGCCGTTCCGCGCCGACCGTTTCTGACGCAGCGCGGCGCCGACAGGCAAAATACAGGCAGCACCGCCCACAGGAGAAATCACCGATGAGACAGTGGCTCAAGCTCGCTCTGTCCGCGGCGTTGGCCGCCGGCGTGACCGGCGCGCTCGCGCAGACCTCGGCACCCGGCTATCCGAACAAGACGATCCGCATCGTCGTGCCGTTTCCGCCGGGCGGCAGCACGGATCTGATCGGACGCCGGCTCGCCGAGAAGTTCAGCGCATCGATGGGCCAGCCGGTGATCGTGGAGAATCGGCCGGGCGCCGGCGGCACGGTCGGCTCCGAATACGCGGCGCGCGCCGCGCCCGACGGCCACACGCTGCTCGTCGGCGTCACCGGCAGCCACGGCATCAGCGTGAGCCTGAACCCGAAGCTGCCGTACCACCCGCTGAAGGACTTCGAACCGGTATCGGCGCTGACGACGACGCCGCTGGTGCTGGTCGTCGGGCCGCAGTTCCCGGCCGCCACGCTGGCCGAATACGTGGCGCATGCGCGCTCCAAGCCGGGCGAGGTCACGCACTCGTCGCCAGGCAACGGCACGTCGATGCACCTGACCGGGGAGATGTTCAACCTGGTCGCGGGAACGAAGCTGGTCCACGTGCCGTACCGGGGCAGCGCGGGCGCGATCAACGATCTGATCGGCGGACAGGTCCAGTCGATGTTCGCGGACCTGCTGGTCGCGATGCCGTTCATCCAGGCCGGCCGCATCCGCGCGCTGGCGCTGACGTCGCCGAAGCGTCACGAGCTGCTGCCGAACGTTCCGACCGTGGCCGAGTCCGGCTATCCCGGATTCGAGGCGCTTTCCTGGCAGGGGCTGTTCGTGCCGGCCGGTACGCCCGCGGAGATCGTCGAGCGGCTGAGCCGCGAAACCGTCAGCGCGCTGCAAAGCCCCGATGTCCGCGACTCGTTCGCCAAGCAGGGCATGGAGGTTCGCGGCAGCTCCCCCGCCGAATTCCGCGCGTTCGTCGAGCGCGAGATCCCGAAGTGGGCGAAGATCATCCAGCAGGCCGGCGTGACGCTGCAGTAGCGTCGCCCGGCGCTGCATGGTCGCGTTCAGCGGAACAGCACCGTCGCGATCCCGAGGAAGAACAGGAAGCCCATGCTGTCGGTCGAGAACGTCAGCAGCACCGACGAGCCGAGCGCGGGATCACGGCCCAGCCGCTGCAACATCAGCGGCACCGCCATGCCGACCAGCGCGCCGACCAGCAGGTTCAGCACCATCGCCAGCATCATCGTGAGCCCCAGCAGCGGTCCGTGCGGCGTGTCGCGGTACAGCAGCCAGGCGAATGCGCCGGCGATCGCGCCCCACATCGCGCCGTTGACCAGCGCGATCAGCAACTCCTTGCGGAACAGCCGCCGCGCGTTGCCGGCGGCGATCTGGCCGAGCGCGAGCGAGCGAACGAACAGCGTCAGCGTCTGATTGCCGGAGTTGCCGGCGATGCCGGCGACGATCGGCATCAGCGCGGCGAGCGCGACGACCCGCTCGATCGTGCCTTCGAACGCGCCGATCACGCGCGACGCGAAGAACGCGGTGCACAGGTTCAGCGCCAGCCACAGCCAGCGGTCGCGCGCCGAGTTCCAGATCGACGCGAACAGGTCGACGTCCTCGCGCAGGCCGACCCGCGACAGCGCCTCCTCGTCGCTTTCCTCGCGGATCACGTCGACGACCTCCGACACCGTCAGCCGGCCGATCAGCCGCCCGCGCGGGTCGATCACCGGCGCGCTCACCAGGTCGTAGCGCTCGAACGCCTGCGCCGCGTCGCCCGCATCGTCCAGCGGCTGCAGCGTCATCACCTCGCGCCGCATCACCTCGTGCACCAGCGTGTCGGGCTCGTTGATCAGCAGCCGATCCAGCGGCAACGCGCCCTTGAGCACGTCGTTGCGGTCGACGACGAACACCTGGTCGGTGTGCTGCGGCAGCTCGTCGAAACGGCGCAGGTAGCGCAGCACGACCTCCAGCGTGACGTCCTCGCGCACCGTCACCAGGTCGAAGTCCATCCGCGCGCCCACCGAGTCCTCGGGGTAGGACATCGCGGCGCGCAGCTGCTCGCGCTCCTCGGGCGTCAGCTGCCGGCGCACTTCCTCGAGCACGTCCGACGGCAGGTCCTCGGAGATCTCCGCCAGCTCGTCGGCATCGAGCTTCTCGGCCGCGGCGACCAGCTCGGCGCGATCCATCGACGCGATCAGCGTCTCGCGCACCGCATCGGACACCTGCAGCAGGATGTCGCTGTCGCGCTCGGACTTGACCAGGTCCCAGACGATCAGCCGCTCGTCGCGCGGCAGCGCCTCCAGGATGTAGGCGACGTCGGCCGGATGCAGCCGCTCGATGCGGCTGCGCAGATGCGACAGGTGCTGCGCCTCGGCCAGATGCTCGAGCAGCAGCTGGCGGTCGGGATCGAGCCCCTCGGCCTCGTGCTTGGCCTGCGCGCGGACGGTGTCGTAGCGTCGCAGCAGATCGAGGACTTCGCCCAGCGCCCGCTGCGCTTCCTCGGGGTCGCGCGGCAATGCATCGGCGGCCTCGTTCTCGGGCGGCTCGTCCAGGCGGGTCGTGTCGGTGCTTGCTGCGGGCTCGGCCATCGGGTCTGCATGACGCGACGGCAGGCGCAGCGGTTCGGCTCAGCAGCGCGCGGTCGGGCGTCGGGTCGTCGGTTGCGAAGGGTCCACGAGATCGGCGGTGATCGCGATGCCGGCGATTTTAGGCGACTGCAGCACCTGCACGCCAGCGCCGCACGCACTGCGCAACCCACGAGCCGCCGGACGGCAGCCGGCGCACGACCGGAATCGGCGAGCGCTCACGGCGGCGTGACCGCGCCCATCCAGCGTTGCACCATCGCGGTCCGCCGCGCCAGCGCCGGCGAGTCGCGCTGGCGATCGTAGTGGCGCGGGCGCGGCAGCATCGACGCCAGCCGAGCGGCCTGCGCGGGCGTCAGGTTCGCCGCGGGAATGCCGTGGTAGTGCTGCGCGGCCGCTTCGGCGCCGAACACCCCGACTCCCCATTCGGCCACGTTCAGGTACAGCTCGAGAATCCGCCGCTTCGTCAGCACGCGCTCGAGCATCGCCGCGATCGCGAGCTCCTGCAGCTTGCGCAGGTAGCTGCGCCGCTCCGACAGGAACAGGTTCTTCGCGAGCTGCATCGTGATGGTCGAGCCGCCGCCGACGACCTTGCCGTGCCGCAGGTTGCGCTCGTACGCCCGCTCGAGCGCATCCCAATCGATGCCGTCGTGCTCGGTGAAGTTCGCGTCCTCGGCGGCGATGACCGCGCGCTTCAGATGCACCGAGATCCGCTCGTACGGCACCCACTGGTGACGCAGCCGCGCGTGCGGGTCCTGTTCGCGCAGCCGCTCGAGCTGCGCCGACATGAATGCGGTCGTTGCCGGCGGATGGTCGCGCAGCCACACGATGTGCGCGAAGTACCACAGCTGCAGCAACAGCGCCGCCGACGCGGCGATCGCCAGCAGCGCGAGCAGCGCCGCAGCGACGCGACCCCGCCAGCTCGGACCGCTGCCGTTTCGCCGCGCGCCGCTGCCTGCGCGGCGCCGGCTCATCGCAACGCGTCGTAGACCGGCGCGGTCAGCGGCCGCACGCCGCGCCACAGCAGGAACGCCTCGGCCGCCTGCTCGACCAGCATCCCCAGCCCGTCGGACACCTGCCGGCAGCCGGCCGCTGCGGCCGCGCGCATGAACGCAGTGGGCTCGCTGCCGTAGACCATGTCGTAGGCCAGGCCCGCCTGGCCTACGACATGGTCTACGGCAGCGAGCCCACTGCGTTCATGCGCGCGGC
>DATLGW010000128.1:0-3253 GCA_035540315.1 Burkholderiaceae bacterium
ACCGTCGTCAGCGGCGCCGAGGAGCTTCGGGTCAAGGAATCGGACCGGATCGCGGCAATGGCCGACGGGCTGCGCGAGCTGGGCGTGGCGGCCACGCCGACGCCCGACGGCATGACGATCGACGGTCGCGAAGGCGACGTCGCATTCGGCGGCGGGCGGATCGGATCCCACGGAGATCACCGGATCGCGATGGCGTTCGCGGTCGCGTCGCTGCGGGCGAACGGGACGATCGAGATCGACGACACGCGCAACGTCGCGACGTCGTTTCCGGGCTTCGTCGAATTGGCCACCGCCGCAGGCATCGACATCGAGCGCCGCCGCGGATGATTCCGGTGATCACGATCGACGGGCCGACCGCGTCGGGCAAGGGATCGGTCGCGCAGCGCGTGGCCGCGGCGCTCGGGTTCCACTACCTCGACAGCGGCGCGCTGTACCGTCTGGTCGCGCTGTCGGCGCTGCGGCGCCAGGTGCCGCTGGACGACGAGCCGGCGCTGGCGGCACTGGCCGCGCAGCTGCCGGTCGTCTTCGGGCAGGCGCGCGTGCTGCTCGGCGGCGAGGACGTCACCGCGGCGATCCGTTCCGAGGCGGCGGGCAACGGCGCTTCCCGAATCGCCGTCCATCCGGGGGTGCGCACCGCGCTGCTCGAGCGGCAGCGCTCGTTCCGCCAGCCGCCCGGGCTGGTCGCCGACGGCCGCGACATGGGCACGGTGGTGTTCCCGGACGCGCAGCTGAAGGTGTTCCTGACGGCGAGCGTCGAGTCGCGTGCGGAGCGTCGATATAACCAGTTGATGGAAAAGGGCTTTTCTGCTAAGCTCTCCGACCTTTTGCAGGACTTGCGGCAGCGGGATGCGCGCGATTCGAACCGCGCGGTGGCGCCGCTCAAGCCTGCCGAGGGAGCGTTCGTGCTCGATTCGACGGCGCTGACGGTCGACCAGACGGTCGCCGCGGTGCTCGATCGTTACCGGGCGCTGGGTCAGCCGACTGCCTGACGTGCGTTGCGCGCAGCGGACGGCTCTTAATCAACACCGCCGGCCCGAGTCGCATGCGACCGTTTCGCTGGCGAGGCTTCTGATTGGAACTTGATGAATACTGCCATTGCCGAGAGTTTCGCCGATCTGTTCGAGGAATCGCTGTCGCGTCAGGAGATGCGGCAGGGTGAAGTGATCACCGCCGAGGTGGTCCGCATCGACCACAACTACGTCGTCGTCAACGCCGGACTGAAGTCCGAGAGCTACGTGCCGATCGAGGAGTTCTACAACGATCGCGGCGAGCTCGACGTCAAGGAAGGCGACTTCGTTTCGGTGGCGATCGACTCGGTCGAGGACGGTTACGGCGAGACCCGGTTGTCGCGCGATCGCGCGAAGCGGCTGGCCGCATGGGTCAACCTGGAGAAGGCGCTCGAGACCGGCGAGCTCGTCAACGGCACGATCACCGGCAAGGTCAAGGGCGGGCTGACGGTGATGACGAACGGCATCCGCGCGTTCCTGCCCGGTTCGCTGATCGACATTAGGCCGGTCAAGGACACGACGCCGTTCGAAGGCAAGACGCTCGAGTTCAAGGTGATCAAGCTCGACCGCAAGCGCAACAACGTCGTGCTGTCGCGCCGCGCGGTGGTCGAGCTGTCGCAGGGCGAGGAGCGCGCGAAGCTGCTCGAGACGCTGACCGAGGGCGCGATCGTCAAGGGCACCGTCAAGAACATCACCGACTACGGCGCGTTCATCGACCTCGGCGGCATCGACGGACTGCTGCACATCACCGACATGGCGTGGCGCCGCGTGCGGCATCCGTCGGAAGTGCTGCAGGTCGGCCAGGAAGTCACCGCGAAGGTGCTGAAGTTCGACCAGGAGAAGAACCGCGTTTCGCTGGGCGTCAAGCAGCTCGGCGACGATCCGTGGGTCGGCATCTCCCGCCGCTACCCGGCCGGCACGCGCATGTTCGGCAAGGTCACGAACATCACCGACTACGGCGCATTCGTCGAGATCGAGCCCGGCATCGAGGGCCTGGTCCACGTGTCGGAGATGGACTGGACGAACAAGAACGTCAACCCCGGCAAGGTCGTGCAGCTGGGCGACGAGACCGAGGTGATGGTGCTCGAGATCGACGAGGACCGGCGCCGGATCTCGCTGGGCATGAAGCAGTGCCGCCCGAACCCGTGGCAGGAGTTCGCCGAGAACCATCGCAAGGGCGACAAGGTCAAGGGCTCGATCAAGTCGATCACCGATTTCGGCGTGTTCATCGGGCTGCCTGGGGGCATCGACGGGCTGGTGCACCTGTCGGACCTGTCGTGGCACAAGCCGGGCGAGGAAGCGGTCCGCGACTTCAAGAAGGGCGACGAGGTCGAGGCGGTCGTGCTCGGCATCGACGTCGAGCGCGAGCGGATCTCGCTGGGCATCAAGCAGCTCGAGGGCGATCCGTTCAACAACTACGTCGCGACGCACGAGAAGGGCGTGGTCATCAACGGCACGGTCAAGAGCGTCGATCCGAAAGGCGCGGTCATCGCGATCGGCGACGACATCGAAGGCTATCTGCGCGCGTCCGAGATCGCGCGCGACCGGGTCGAGGATGCGCGCAATCACCTGAAGGAAGGCGATCGCGTCGAGGCGATGATCATCAACATCGACCGCAAGAACCGCTCGATCAGCCTGTCGATCAAGGCCAAGGACACGGTCGAGACCGCCGAGGCGCTGCAGCGGATGCAGGCCGAGAGCGGCGCCGCGACCGGGACCACGAACCTGGGCGCGCTGCTGCGGGCGAAGCTCGGCGACCAGACCGACAACAAGTGAGCCGGGCGCGGGCGGCGTTCGCAACGCGCCGCCCGCGATGCGCTGGAGGGATCAACCGGTGACGGATCTCGACGATCAGAAAGCCCCGGGGACGATGACCAAGTCGGAGCTGATCGGCCGGCTGGCCGAACGGTATCCGCAGCTGGTCGCGAAGGACGCCGAGTTCGCGGTCAAGACGATCCTCGACGCGATGGCAAAGACGCTTTCGGACGGTCACCGGATCGAGATCCGCGGCTTCGGCAGCTTCGCGCTGTCGTACCGGCCGCCGCGGATCGGCCGCAATCCGAAATCGGGCGAGCGCGTGCTGGTGCCCGAGAAGCGGGTGCCGCACTTCAAGCCCGGCAAGGAGCTGCGCGAGCGCGTCGACGCCAAGGCGCACGGCGGCTCCTGAACACGGCGGCGCGAACCGATGCGCTTGCTGGCCTGGGTCTTCCGGATCCTGCTTTTCGTCGTGCTGCTCGGTTTCGCGA
>DATLGW010000129.1:0-4428 GCA_035540315.1 Burkholderiaceae bacterium
CTTCGCCCGCGATGACCGGCAAGGCGGCCGAGCCGCCGTTCGACAGCGCGAAAGTCGAGGAGATGAAGCGGGCGCTGGCCGAGGGGCGTTTCCCGCTCGATGCGCGCAAGGTCGCCGAGGGGCTGATCGCTCATGCGCGCGAGATGATGGAACGCACCCGACCGGTGCAGTGACGCGGACGAACGGCGATGGGCGACGAAGCGCTGATCGAGCAGCTGGCAGGGACGCTGGCGCGGCAGCGCAGCGCGATCGCCGCCGGTGACCTGGCGCGGCTGGACCAGGCCAGCGCGGAGCTCGCCCGGCTGCTGTCGCTGCCCGAGCTCGGTCGGCTCGCCGGCGACTCGCGGCTGCGGATCCTGCTGCGCGAGGCGGCGGCGAATGCGCAGCTGGCCGCGCGAGGCGAGGTCCAGGCGGGACGCCAGCTGGCCGCGCTGATCGGCCAACCCGCGCTCTATACCGCCAGCGGCACGATCGGCCGGGCCGGCGCCCGGGCCGCCCGCAGCACCGCCGCGGTCTAGAACAGCGCCCGTTCACCTCCACGGTCGAAGGTGCCCGGCGCGCAGGCGCCGCTCGCTGCGATCAACTTGCGCTGCGATCCAGCGCCGCGCACATCAGCCGCACCCCGTCCTCGTCGCCGAGCACCAGCGTGCCGCGCCACTGGCGCAGATCCGGCGCGCCGTCGGGTCCCTTGGGCGAGTGGAACGACTCCAGCGGCTGCCAGCGGCCCGCCCGCCGCTCGAGGACTTGCCGTCCCGACGCGTTCACCAGCGCCAGGCCGCCGGCCACGTCCCATACGTTCGGTCCCGCGAACCGCGCGACCCGCAGCAGCCCGGCAGCGACGAATGCGCATTCGAGCGCAGCCGAGCCGGTGCGCCGAACTTCCCACGGCAGCGCCGGATCCTGCGTCGCCCGCGGCTCGCCGGCGAGGTGCCGGCGCACCTGCGGATTCGAACGCGGCTGCAGCATCTCGTCGTCGAAGCAGACGGGACCGCCCGCGCGCGCGTGATAGACGCCGGCGCGCAGCGCATGCGTGGTCGAGCACCACACCGCGCCGGCAATCGGCCGGCACCGGTACAGCACGCCGATCGAGGCGGCGAACATCGGAAACCCGTTGACGAAGTTCGTCGTGCCGTCGATCGGGTCGACCGCCCAAACGTAATCGCTGTCGCGGCCCGGACGCTCCTCGCTCTCCTCGCCCAGGATGTCGTGGCCTGGGAAGCGGTCGGCCAGGTGGCTGCGGATCAGCAGCTCGACCTCGTGGTCGACCTCGGACACCGGATCGCGCAGGCTGACGTCGTCCTCGGCGCCGCTCTTGTAGCGCACGGCGAGGCTGCGGCCGAGCCAGGCTTCGATCGTGGTGCCGGCCAGGCGCGCCAGGTCGACGGCGCTCAGTTCGATCTCCTTCAGCAGTTTCGGGTCCGGCAGCGTGACGGCTTCGGCCGCCGGGGCATTGTCGTGCGTCATTCAGCTTGCTCCGGTTCGGGCGCAGCGCGCGGCTTGCGCTTGCGGTAGTCCGGGGACACGAGCACCTTCAGCGTGTGCTCCAGCAGTTCGATCTCGACGTCCAGCGGCTCGTCGTCCTCCGGCAGGTCGGGAAACTTGTCGTCGACGTGAACCGCGGTCGGCGCATCGCTGACGACGCGCACGCTCGCGGCCTGAAAGGCGCTGATCGGCGGCTCGCGGGACTCCGGCGACTCGAGCCAGTCGAGCATGTCGTCGCAGCGCTCGACCGTGACCCCGATCACGTCGAGCAGCCCGTCGCCGGGGTCCGCATGCGGCGCCAGCCGCAACCGCGGGCCGATCTGCCCGATGTTCAGCACCTCGACCATCGCGAACGGCGTATCGAGCGCCTTGCCGTCCAAGGTCATCGACAGCCGGGCCGGCTCGGCCTCGTCGAGCAGCGCGCGAAACGCCGCACGCCCGAAGCGCACGCTCGCGTCGCCCGGCACGCCCGCGGCGTCGCCCGCAGCGAGCGCGCGTGCCAGCGGCCCCAGGCCCACCGCCTCGACGAAGCGGCGGCGCCCCCACGGCCCGCGGGCGACGCCGACATCGAAGCGGCGCGGCGGCGCGTCGCGCAGGCCCGCGACCACCTCCTCGATCGGCCCGAAGTGGCCGAGCGTGCAGGCAATGTTGTTCGCGCTGCCCAGCGGCAGCACGGCGACCGGAACGGATGCCGCCTCGAGCCGTCGCAACACCTTGCCGACCGTGCCGTCGCCCCCGGCCACCAGAATCAGATCGCCCGGCTTCGCGAGCGCCTTGTCGATCTTGTCGGAATCGAAATATCGAACCGAAAAGCCGTGCCGCTCGAGCAGTTCGGTCAGCGCGTCCGGGTCGGGGCCACCCTTGCCGGCCGAAGGGTTGTGGATCAGCGTCAGCTTCATCGGTTCCGGGAGCGATCTGGTCGGTTCGATCGAACCACTTGGGCAGGAACCATGCCCGCGGCAGCAGCGAGCGCCGCACCGGGACCGGCCGCCGCGGTGCGCGCAGCCGCGGCCGGGCGTGCTACCAGTGCTTCAGCTTGCCGCGCAGCCGCGACACCGCCTGGCTGTGCAGCTGGCATACGCGCGATTCGGTCACGCCGAGCACGGCCCCGATCTCTTTCAGGTTCATGTCGTGCTCGTAGTACATCCCCATCACCAGCCGCTCGCGCTCGGGCAGCTCCTCGATCGCAGCCGCCAGCGCATCGCGGAAGCGCTCGTCGCCCAGCACCCGCAGCGGATCACCGGCATCGCTGCCGTTGTACCGGTCGAGGAACGACTCGTCGCTGCCTTCGCCGAGGATTTCGTCGAGGTACAGCAATTGGCCGCCGTGCGCATCGGCGAGCATCTGCTGGTAATCGGCCAGCGACACGCCGAGATGCGCTGCGATCTCGGTCTCCGACGGCGGCCGATGCAAGCGCTGCTCGAGCTCTCGCACCGCCGCGTCGATCGAGCGCTGATTGCGTCGCACCGAACGCGGCATCCAGTCGCCGCCGCGCAGCTCGTCGATCATCGCGCCGCGGATGCGCTGCATCGCGAACGTCTCGAATTGCGCGCCCTGCCCCGGCTGGTAGCGGGCCAGCGCATCCATCAGTCCGATCATGCCGGCCTGCACCAGGTCGTCGAGCTCGACGTTGGCCGGCAGCCGGGCGATCAGCTGCGCGGCCAGGCGACGCACCAGCGGCGCATAGCGCTCGACTGCGGTGTCGCGCTCCAACGTTCCACGGGCGGTGTAGATCATCGGCGCCACCTCGTTCAGTGCCTGCCGTCGCGGCCGTCTTCGGCGGCCCAGTCGGCCAGCGCCTGCGCCAGCGCGCGGAACGCCGGCGCATCGTCGCGCGCCGCGGCCACGCCGGCGAGCGCAACCCGCAGCCGCAGGAACCGCTCCGCGGTGTCGGCAAGCCGCCGATGCCCTTGCTGCACTGCGCGCGCGCCGGCGGCCCAGTCGAAGACCGCGATCGCCGCTCGCAATCGTTCGCCGCCGGCGAGCAGCTTCAGCCGCGCGTATGCGGTCGCGATCTCGTCGGCACCGCAGCCCGTGACGACCGCCGCAGCCACGCTCGCCGGATGCTCGCCGCGCAGCAGCGCGTCGTCGGGCAACGGCAGCAATCGCAATCCGTGCGGCCGGGCAGCGGTTGCCAGCCGCGCGAACAGCTCGCGATGCTCGTGCGCGCCCAGCACCGGCAGCACGCGGTGCGAATCGCGGCGGAATGCGCGGCGCAGCCCGGCAGCCTGATCGTGCCGGGCGTCAAGCACGGGCGATTCCCGAATCGCGCGCAGCCGCTAGCCCGAACACCGTCGACAGCTCTTCGTCGTCGAGCGCGAACGCGCCGACCGAGCGCTCGAGCAGCGCGCGCCGCACGAGGCTGCCGGACTCCGGCGACTGCCAGTCCTCGGGTACGCGCTGGCCGTTGCACACGCCCAGCAGCTGCAATCGCTGGCGCAGCAGGCAGTCGAGCGCGCCGCCCAGACGCGCCGCCTCGTCGACCTTGGTCAGGATCACGCCTTCGGCATCGCGCGCCTGATAGGCGCGCAGCGTCTCGTCGAGCGCCTCGCCCTGCACCGCCGCGCTGGCGACGACGATGTTGCGCACGCCCGAGCGCGGGATCATCGCCAGCAGCGACCCGATCCGCTCGTCGCGCTGGCTCATGCCGACGGTATCGATCAGCACCAGCTGTCGGCTCGACAGCAGCTGCAGCAAGTCTTCGAGCGCGCCGGCGTCGTGCGCAACATGCACCGGCACGTTCAGGATCTTTCCGAACGCGCGCAGCTGCTCGTGCGCACCCAGCCGATACGTGTCGACCGTGATCAGCCCGACCGACTGCGGGCCGTGCTTCAGCACGTGACGCGCAGCGATTTTCGCGGTGCTGGTCGTCTTGCCCACGCCGGTGGGTCCGACCAGCGCGAACACGCCGCCGGCGTCGAACCCATCGGCGCTGCTGCACCGCAG
>DATLGW010000130.1:0-5090 GCA_035540315.1 Burkholderiaceae bacterium
CGATGCGGTGCTGGCCGACTATGCGGCGCGCGCGCGCGCGAAGGCGGTCGTCGACTACGGCTTTCATCTGATCATCGCGAACCCGGACGAGAAGACGCTGAAGACCGATCTGCCGGCGGCGATCGCGCAGGGGATCCGGTCGTTCAAGATCTTCATGACCTATGACCGGATGCGGCTGACCGACGAGCAGATCCTCGACGTGATGGCGACCGCGCGGCGCGAAGGCGCGCTGGTGATGGTGCACGCCGAGAACCACGGGATCATTTCGTGGCTCGCCGGACGGATGGTCGCGCAAGGCAACGTCGCGCCGCGCTACCACGCGATCTGCCATACGCGCTCGTCGGAGGCCGAAGCGATCAACCGGGTGATCACGCTCGCCGAGCTGGTCGACTGCCCGATCCTGATCGTGCACGTGTCGACCGCCGAGGGGGTCGATGCGATTCGCGCCGCGCAGGCGCGCGGGCTGAAGGTGTTCGCCGAGACCTGCCCGCAGTACCTGTTCCTGACGGCGAAGGACATCGACCGGCCCGGCGTGCTGGGCGCGGCGTTCTGCTGCTCGCCGCCGCCGCGCGACGAGGCGGCGCAGCAGGCGTGCTGGGACGGGCTGAAGGACGGCACGCTCACCGTGTACTCGTCGGATCACGCGCCGTACCGGATGGATGCGAGCGGCAAGCTGCCCGACGGCGAGCGCACGACGTTCAAGCAGATGGCCAACGGCGTGCCGGGGCTCGAACTGCGGTTGCCGCTGCTGTTCACGTTCGGCGTCGGCGCGGGAAGGATCTCGGTCAACGAGTTCGTCGCGCTGACGGCGACGCGTCACGCACGGACGTACGGACTGTATCCGCGCAAGGGCACGATCGCCGTCGGCGCCGACGCCGACATCGCGATCTGGGATCCGCACAAGCGCGTGCGGATCACCCGCGAGCTGGTGCACGACAATACCGGCTATACGCCGTACGAAGGGCGCGAGCTGACCGGCTGGCCGGTGACGGTCGTGTCGCGTGGCGACGTGATCGTCGAGGACGGACAGCTGCGAGCCGAACGCGGCCGCGGCCGATTCGTCGCGCGCGAGCGGTCGGATGCGGCCGCGCCGCTGGGACGCCAGATTCGCGAGATGGCGCAGCTGGCGGCATGGGGCACGCCGTTGCGTTCCTGACTATCACCTGGAGCCTGTCGATGAGTCGCAAGATCCGCGTCGCCGCCGCGCAAATGGGCGGCGTTCACCTGTCCGATACGCGCGGCGCCGTCGTCGCGCGGATGGTCGCGCTGCTGCGCGAGGCCGCCGGCATGGGCGCGAAGTTCGTCGTGTTCCCCGAGCTCGCGTTCACGACGTTCTTTCCGCGCTACTGGTACGAGGACCAGACCGAGGTCGATCGGCGCTTCTTCGAGCGCACGATGCCTTCGCCGGATACCCAGCCGTTGTTCGACGCCGCGCGCCAGCTCGGCGTCGGTTTCTCGGTCGGCTACGGCGAGCTGGTCGAGGACGCTGCAGAGCGACGCACGCGGCGGTTCAACACGTCGATCCTGGTCGCTCCCGACGGCTCGATCGTCGGCAAGTACCGGAAGATCCACCTGCCCGGGCATTCGGACCACAAGAAGGAAGCGAAGTTCCAGCACCTGGAAAAGAAGTACTTCGAGGTCGGCGACCTCGGTTTCCGCACGTTCCGCTATCTGGGGATGATCGCCGGCATGCTGATCTGCAACGACCGGCGCTGGCCCGAGGCGTTTCGCGTGCTTGGGCTGCAGGGCGCGGAGATCGTCACGCTCGGCTACAACACGCCGACCGAGAACCTGCACTACCCGGAGCCGCCGGCGCTGCGCGTGCATCACCACCTGATCATGGCGCAGTCGATGGCGTTCCAGAACGCGGTGTGGCTGGTCGAGGTCGGGAAGTGCGGATTCGAGGACGGCCATCGGATGTTCGGGCACTCGCTGATCGTTTCGCCGAACGGCGAGATCGTCGCGAAGACGGCTTCCGAGGAAGACGAGGTCATCGTCCACGACGTGGACCTGGCGCTCGGCGAGAGCCTGCGCCGGACGATGTTCAACCTCGCTGCCCATCGGCGCCCGGAGCATTACCGGCTGATCGTCGAGCGGGTCGGCGTCGAGGTGACGCCGGCCAACGACTGACGCAGCGACGTGCGGATCGACTTCGACGGGCTGAGCGCGACGCAGCGCTACAAGCTGCTGATCGGGCTGGTGATCCCGCGGCCGATCGCGTGGATCTCGACCCGCAGCGACAACGGGGTCGCGAACTGCGCGCCGTTCTCGTTCTTCAACGTGATCGCCGAGGAGCCGCCGCTGTGCGTGGTCAGCTTCAACGAGCGCTCCGACGGCCAGACGAAGCACACGCTGAAGAACATCCGCCGCACTGGCGAGTTCGTCGTCAATCTCGCCGACGAGGCGAGCGCGAACGCGATGCATCTGTCCAGCGGCGAGTTCGACGAAGACGTCAGCGAGTTCGAGCGCGCGGGGCTGACGCCGGCAGACTGCGCGCGGGTCGCACACCCGAGGATCGCCGAGGCGTCGGCGAGCTTCGAATGCCGGCTCTGGAAGCGCCTCGAAATCGGACCCGGGCGCGAGCTCGTGTTCGGCGAGATCCTGCTCGTGCATGCGCGCGACGGAGTGATCGATCCTGCCAGCTTTCGCGTCAGCGAGACCGCATACCGTCCGATCGGCCGCCTGTTCGCCACGCGTTACTGCACGACCCGCGAGCGATTCGATCTGCCCGGCCCGCTGCCGGGGCAATGATCCGCGCAGGCACCGAACGCAGGAGGGGGAACGGTCGCACGGCCGTTCAAGCCGCGACCGTCCGCAGCAGCGCCGGATAGTGCCGCGCGAGCGTCGCGATTCGGGCGACGTAATGCACGTACAGCGCCGCCCACAGCCCGTGGTTGCCGAAAGGCGTCAGCAGCCACCAGCCGGCGATGAAGATCGCAAGCGACAACAGCATCGCGTTGCGCATCTCGCCGCTGCGCGTGGCGCCGACGAAGATGCCATCGAGCTGGAATGCCCAGACGCCCAGCAGCGGCGAGAACGCCGCCCACGGCAGGTAGTTGCGAGCGGTCTGCCGCGTCGCGGCGTCGACCGTCAGCAGGTCGATCAGCGCCGGCCCGGCGAGCCACGCGAGCGCCGACAGCAGCGCTGCGACAGCGAATGCCCAGCCGGTCGTCAGCCGGCAAGCGACGGCGAACCGCAGGCGGTCCCGCGCTCCGACTGCACGTCCGACCAGCGCCTCGGCCGCGAATGCCAGCCCGTCGAGGAAGTACGCCGCCACCATCACGAAGTGCATCAGCACCGCGTTCGCCGCCAGCACGACGTCGCCCTGCCGTGCCCCCTGCGCGGCGAACCAACCGACGACCGCGATCAGCGCCAGCGATCGCAGCATCAGATCGCTGTTCACCGCAAGCGTGCGCCGCAATCGCTGCCGAGCCCAAACCGAAGCGCGGGACCAGCGCAGGCTTCCGGCCGCGGCGCCGCCCGGCAGCGCCCGCAAGTGGCGGACCGCGATCGCGACGCCCGCGGCGGCGGCGCCGAGCTCGGCAATCAGCGTTCCCGCCGCGACGCCACGAACGCCCCAGCCGAAGCCGAGCACGAACAGTGCGTCCAGTGCGATGTTGACCAGGTTCAGCATCAGCTGCAGCAGCAAGGCCAGGTCGGCGCGGCCGCGTCCGATGAACCAGCCCAGCAGCGCGAAGTTGACCAGCGTCGCCGGCGCCGCCCAGATCCGGATGTCGAAGTAGCCGCGCGACAGCGATTCGACCTGCGCGCTCGCGCCGATCAGCCGGAAACCGACTTCGCGGATCGGCCATTGCAGCGCGATCAGCAGCATGCCGGCGACGAGCGCGATCAGCAGCGACCGGTGCAACGTGGCGGCGAGCTCGTCGCTGTCGCGTGCACCCAGCGCCTGCGCCGCCAGCCCGCTCGTGGCCATTCGAAGGAATCCGAACGCCCAGAACAGCGACGTGAACAGCAGCGCGCCGACTGCGACCGCGCCGATGTACGCAGGATCCGGGATGCGTCCGATGATCGCGGTATCGACCACGCCGATCAGCGGGGTCGTCACGTTCGACAGCATGACCGGGACCGCGATCGAAAGCACGGCGCGGCTGCCGAGCGACTCGGTCTCGGCGGGCACGCCGGGCGCCGGCGCCTGCGGCGCGCCGCGGCCCGCTGCGGACATTCAGCGCCCTGGCCGGCCCGCGCTGGCTTCCCAATCGAGCTGCACGCGTCCGAGCGCCATCGCGGCAGCGGCCTGCGTCGGCTCGACCACCGGGATGCCGAGCTCCTGCTGCAGTCGGTCGCGATACCGCGCCATGCCTGCGCAGCCCATCACCAGCACGTCGGCGCCGTGCGTATCGCGCAGCGTGCGGCCGACCTCGACCATCCGGCCGAACGTGCGCTGCTCGTCGGCGAGCTCGGTCACGCCGAGCTCGACCGGCAGCTCCGCGGCCAGGCGGCTGGTCACGCCGAGCGCGCCGAGATAGCGCAAGTGCCGCGGGATCGAACGGCGCAGGATCGCGATCACGCCGAAGCGCTGGCCCAGCGTCAGCGCCGTCAGGATTCCGCACTCGGAGATGCCGAGCACCGGCCTGCGGGTTGCCTCGCGAACCGAATGCAGCCCGGGATCGCTGTAGCAGGCGATCACGAACGCCGCGCAATCGGCATCACGCTCGTGCACCAGCCTCACCAGCGGCGCGACGACCGAGTCGACGTGCTGCTGAGTCTCGATCCCAGGCGGCCCCTCGCGCAGCGTCACGCACTCGATCCTGGGTCCGCCCGGCAGCCGCAGCGGCGCCATTGCGTCATCGATGCCGCGGGTGACGGTTTCGCTCGAATTCGGGTTGATCACCAGGATCGTCTTCATGAAGAGTCGCTCGCGCTTCGCGCCGAAGGATGCCGGCGGTCACGGATCAGTCTGACCAGGGTTATCGCGCCGGTCAAGCGATCCGGCTGCGACACTGCCGCATGGCCTGCGCGCTGCCGCCGTTGCGCGCCCGGTGGACGATGATCGACGGGCGCTGGATGCTGTCGCGAGAGTCGGCGCCGCCGCCGGATTCGCAGGCCGCGCGGCGCACGCCGCTGATCCT
>DATLGW010000131.1:0-2240 GCA_035540315.1 Burkholderiaceae bacterium
GCCGCGGATGGATCCCGCCGAAGCCGCCGTTGCTCATCACCAGCACCTGATCCCCGCTGCGCGCGGCCGCAGCGACCGCGGCGACCAGCTCGGTCAGATCGGCATGCACCGAAGCCGCCGCGCCCAGCGGCGACAGCGTCGCCGCCGCATCCCAGCCCAGGCCGCCGCTGTAGCAGAAGACCCGGTCGGCGCCCGCCAGCGACGCCGGCAGCTTGTCGCGCATCACGCCCAGCTTCATCGTGTTCGAGCGCGGCTCGAGCACGGCGAGGATTCGCTGCCCGGGCGACAGCCGCGCGCGCAGCCCGGCGACCGTCGCCGCGATCGCAGTCGGATGATGCGCGAAATCGTCGATCACGGTGACGCCCGCGACGCTGCCGCGGGTCTCGAGCCGCCGGCGCACGCCGGAGAACCGCGCCAGCGCCGCCAGCGCAGCGGCCGGCTCGACGCCCGCATGCGCGGCCGCAGCCACTGCGGCGATCGCGTTCGAGCGGTTGTGCGCGCCGGCCAGCGGCAGCCGGCACTGCCCGATCCGCTGCTCGCCGCGCCACAGCGCGAACGCGCTCGCATCGGGCGCGTCGGTCACGTCGCGCGCATGCCAGCCGCCGGGCGCGTCGAAGCGATCGCACGGCGACCACGCGCCGAGCTCGAGCACTCGCGCCAGCGCGGTGTCGGCGCCGTTGACCACCAGCCGGCCCCGGCGGGGCACCGTGCGGACCAGATGATGGAACTGCAGCTCGATTGCCGCCAGATCCGGAAAGATGTCGGCGTGATCGTATTCGAGGTTGTTCAGGATCGCGGTGCGCGGCCGATAGTGGACGAACTTCGAGCGCTTGTCGAAGAACGCGGTGTCGTACTCGTCGGCCTCGATCACGAACAGCGAGTCGCCGGCCGCAGCGCTGCCGAGCCGGGCCGAGAACGGAAAGTCGAGCGGAACGCCGCCGATCAGGAATCCCGGACTGCGCCCGGCGCACTCGAGGATCCACGCCAGCAGCGACGCAGTCGTCGTCTTGCCGTGGGTGCCGGCGACCGCCAGCACCCAGCGGCCGGCCAGCACCTGCTCGGCCAGCCACTGCGGCCCCGACGTGTAACGCTGGCCGGAATCGAGGATCGCCTCCATCAGCGGATTGCCGCGCGACACGACGTTGCCGACCACCCAGACGTCGGGAGCCAGCCGCAACTGATCGGCGTCGAACCCCTCGATCAGCTCGATGCCGAGCGCGCGCAGCTGCTCGCTCATCGGCGGATAGACGTTGGCATCGCAACCGGTGACCCGGTGCCCGGCCTGCTGCGCCAGCGCCGCCAGTCCGCCCATGAAGGTGCCGCAGGCGCCCAGGATATGGATATGCATCGCGAGGCGGATTCTACCGTTCCGCTAAACTTGCGCGATGGACGACAGGCAATCCGGCGGCAGCGACACGCTGCGGCGCGAGATCGCCGTGGCGGCGGCGCGGCTGATCGCCGACGCCGGTCTCGACTACGGCAGCGCCAAGCGCAAGGCGGCGCGCCAGGTGCTGGGCGGCGACTCGGTGCCGAAGGGGGCGCTGCCGGACGGCGACGAGATCGACGAGGCGCTGCGCGAGCACCTCGATCTGTTCGACGAGGATCATGCGCAGCGGGTCCAGCGCATGCGGCAGGTCGCGCTGCGGCTGATGCAGCGGCTGTCGGAATTCCAGCCGTACCTGACCGGCGCGGTCTGGAAAGGCATCGTCACCGAGCACGCGCCGATCCACCTGCAGCTGTTCTACGACGACGTCAAGGACGTCGAGATGTTCCTGCTGAACGACGGCATCGCATTCGAGGTGACGGAGATTCCGCATTTCCGCAGCGATCGGCAGGTCGAGGCGCTGACGTTCGAGTGGCAGTCCGAGCCGGTGATGGTGTCGCTGTATCGGCACGACGATCTGCGCGGCGCGCTGCGCCCGCAGCGCTCGCCCGACGGCGGCGAAGCCCGCAGCAGCCGCGGCAGCTGCGAGCAGGTCGCGGCGCTGCTCGCGCCATGAAGCGGCGACGCTGGCTGGCGGTCGCCGGCGCTGCGATCGCGGGGCTGCCGTTCGCGGTCGCCGGCGGCTGGTATGCGATGCAGCGGCAAGACGCGCGGCAGGCCGACCGGGAGGCGGTCGAGCTGCTGCTGCAGCAGCGCTGGCCGGATCCGAGCGGACAGCCGGTTGCGCTGGACGCGCTGCGCGGGCAGGTGCTGGTCGTCAACTTCTGGGCGACCTGGTGCGCGCCGTGCGTCGAAG
>DATLGW010000132.1:0-5557 GCA_035540315.1 Burkholderiaceae bacterium
GGTCGGGCCAGCTCGACTCGGTGCGCCGCTGGTACCAGCCGATTCTCGAGCAGCGGCACGACGATGCCGGCGTGCGTGCGGCCGACCTCGACATGCTGGCGTCGATCGCCGCACAGTTCGGCACGCGCGAGCGCTTCCTGACCGAGCTGACGCTCGACCCGCCGGTGGCCAGCGGCGATCTCGCCGGCGACCCGCGGCTCGACGACGACTACCTGATCCTGTCGACCGTGCACAGCGCGAAGGGGCAGGAGTGGGACGCGGTCTACGTGATCAACGTCGCCGACGGCAGCTTTCCGAACGAATACTCGACCGGCAGCGATGCGGGGATCGACGAGGAGCGCAGGCTGCTGTACGTCGCGTTGACGCGGGCGCGCGACTCGCTGTACCTGATCGAGCCGCTGCGCTATTACGTGACGAACCAGCCGCGGCTCGGCGCCACCTACGTGCACGGCGCCCGCAGCCGGTTCCTCGACGCGTCGGTGCTCGCGTGCCTGCAGCGGATCGATGCGGCGGGTGCCGGCGCGACCGACGCGCCGGGTGCGGCAAGCGACGCGGGCGGGCGGGGCGCGGCCGCCGACGTCGCCGCGCAGCTGCGGCAGATGTGGTGATCCAGGGAGACGGGAGATGAACGTTTGCGACAGCGTGACCGAAGCGATCGGCAACACGCCGCTGATCCGGTTGCGGCGCGCGTCCGATGCGACCGGATGCGACATCTACGGCAAGGCCGAGTTCATGAATCCCGGGGGCTCGGTGAAGGACCGCGCGGCGTTGTACATCGTCAAGGACGCCGAGGAGCGCGGCCTGCTGCGGCCCGGCGGCGTGATCGTCGAGGGCACGGCCGGCAACACCGGCATCGGTCTAGCGCTGGTCGCCAATGCCCGCGGCTATCGCACGGTGATCGTGATCCCGGAGACGCAGACGCAGGAGAAGAAGGACGCGCTGCGCCAGTTCGGCGTCGACCTGCGCGAGGTGCCGGCGGTGCCTTATGCGAACGACAACAATTACCAGAAGGTGTCCGGGCGGCTCGCCGACGCGATCGCGAAGGTCGAGCCCGCCGGCGCGATCTGGGCGAACCAGTTCGACAACGTCGCGAACCGGCGCGCGCACGTCGAGTCCACGGGGCCCGAGATCTGGCAGCAGACCGAAGGGCGGATCGACGCGTTCATCTGCGCAGTCGGCACCGGCGGCACGCTCGCCGGGACCGGCATGTACCTGAAGCAGCGCAACCCGAAGATCGTGATCGGCCTGGCCGATCCGATGGGCGCGTCGCTGTACCACTGGTACACGCACGGCGAGCTGAAGGCCGAAGGCTCGTCGATCACCGAGGGCATCGGCCAGAGCCGGATCACGAAGAACCTCGAGGGCGCGCCGGTCGACCGCGCGTACCAGATCCCGGATGCCGAGGCGATCGCGGTGCTGTTCGACCTGATCGAGCACGAGGGCCTGCTTATGGGCACGTCGACCGGAATCAACGTCGCCGGCGCGATCCGCCTCGCGCGCGACCTCGGGCGCGGCCATACGATCGTCACCGTGCTGTGCGACGGCGCGCAACGTTATGCGAGCCGGCTGTTCGACGCGGGATTCCTGCGCTCGAAGAACCTGCCGGTGCCGCGCTGGATCGAGCACGGCGGCCCGATTCCGGTGGCCACGCCGGTGCTGTGAACCGCGGCCGTCGGCGCTTGCGCGATCGCAGCCGCCGTCAGCCCGCCATCCGCTTGACCTTGCCGATCCAGCCGTGGAACGACTGCATCTGCGCGGTCACGAACTTGCGGGTCGTCTCGTCGGTGCAATGGCCGCTCGCGTCGAACTTCGACGCGACCGAGCCGACGAAGACCTCGGGCTTGATCAGCGTCATCGCATTGACGAACAGCAGCACCTTGCGTAGGTCGTATTGCATGCGCGGTCCGCCGAGCGGCCCGGGCGACGCCGACAGGATCGCGACCGGCTTGCCTGCCAGCGGCTGATCGTCGCCGCGCGATACCCAGTCGATCGCGTTCTTCAGCACGCCCGGAATCGAGAAGTTGTACTCGGGCGTCGCGATCAGCACTGCGTCGGCCCGTCGTATCCGCTCGCGCAGCGCCTGCACCGGCGGCGGAAGTCCCTTCGCGAGCACGTCGGCGTCGAACATCGGCACGTCGCGGTACTCGACCGGGTCGAGCTTCATTCCGGCAGGCATCAGCTCGCCGGCCAGCCGCAGCAGCATCCGGTTGTACGAAGCCGCACGCAGGCTGCCGCACAGGCCGACGACGTCGAGGTCGCTCACGGGTCGATCTCCGGGTTCGTCACCACGCGCTCGCGCGGTTCAGGGTTTCGAGGGCTTCGGCATCGAGCCGCAGCCGCACCGCAGCGGTCAGCTGCTTCAGCTGATCGAGGTCGGTCGCACTGGCGATCGGCGCGGTCACGCTCGGGCGCGCCAGCAGCCATGCGATCGACACCTGCGCCGGCGTGGCGCCCATGCGTGTCGACACCGCATCGAGCGCCGCCAGGATCCGGCGGCCGCGGTCGTTCAGATAGGTTTCGACGGTCTTGCGGCCGCGCACGCTCTTGCCTGCGTCCGACGGCTCGCGGTACTTGCCGGTCAGAAAACCCGCCGCGAGCGAATACCAGTTGATGACGCCGATCCCGTTGTCGATGCAGGCCGCTTCGAGCTCCTTTTCGAAGGTCTCGCGGTCGTACAGGTTGTACAGCGGCTGCAGCGTCTCGTAGCGCGGCAGCCCGTGCTCGCGGCTGACCGCGAGCGCCTGCATCAGCCGCGCGGCGTCGTAGTTCGATGCGCCGATCGCCCGCACCTTGCCCTGCCGGATCAGCCGGTCGTACGCCTCGAGGGATTCCTGCAGCGGCGTGTCGGCATCGTCGGTGTGCGACTGGTACAGGTCGATGTAATCGGTCTGCAGCCGCCGCAGCGACGCGTCGGCCGCCTGCAGGATGTACTCGCGTTTCAGCCCCTTGCCGACCCCCGGCATCTCGAGCCCGACCTTGGTCGCGATCACGACCTGCCGCCGCCTGCCGCTGCGCGCGAGCCACTTGCCGATGATCGTTTCGGACTCGCCGCCGCGGTGGCCGGCGACCCAGGCCGAGTAGCGGTCCGCGGTGTCGATGAAATCGAATCCGGCGTCGACGAACGCGTCGAGCAGCGAGAACGACGTCGGCTCGTCGGCGGTCCAACCGAACACATTGCCGCCGAAGCAAAGCGGCGCGACTTCGATTCCCGAGCGTCCGAGCGTGCGCTTGTTCATGGGTGCGTCGCCGCAATGGCGTTCGTGACGGGTCAGCGGCACACGCTACCACAGGCAGCGCCGGCCCGGCCGAACTGCTGCTCGGGGAGCCCCGGGCGCCGGGGCGTAAAATGGCCGGGATGGCCGCCCGCCCAGAAAATCCGCCGGTCGCCCCCGAATTCGTCGCGGAGCGCTTCGAGCAGCCGACTGCGGCGCTGGCGCGGGCGCGCGAGATCTACGACGCGAACGTCGCATTCCTGCGCGACGCGATCCGCCGCTTCATTGCCGGCGACAGCTTTTCGCAGCGGATCCGGGTCTGCTACCCGTACGTGCGGGTCACGACCGATACCGTCGCCCGCGCGGATTCGCGGCTCGCCTACGGCTTCGTCGCCGGCCCCGGCGTCTACGAAACGACGCTGACGCGGCCCGACCTGTTCGCGAACTACTACCTCGAGCAGTTCCGGCTGCTGCGGCGCAGCCACGGCGTGCCGCTCGAGGTCGGCGTCAGCGCGACGCCGATCCCGGTCCACTTCTGCTTCGGCCAGGACGACTACTTCGAGGGCAGCCTGAGCCCGGAGCGGCTGCTGCTGATGCGCGATCAGTTCGACCTGCCGGATCTGGCGGCGATGGACGACGGCATCGCGAACGGCACGTATCAGCCGCGACCCGGCGAGCCGGGGCCGCTGGCGCTGTTCACTGCGCCGCGCGTCGACTACTCGCTGCACCGGCTGCGCCATTACACCGGCACCGATCCGGAGCACTTCCAGAACTTCGTGCTGTTCACGAACTACCAGTTCTACGTCGACGAGTTCGTGCAACTCGGGCGCGAGCTGATGGCGACCGCGCCCGATCCGGCCGCGCCGTCATCGGACGACGACTACGCGAGCTTCGTCGAGCCGGGAAACATCGTCACGCAGCGGGTCACGCGCGGCGGACCGCCGCAACCCGACCCGACGGCGCCGCCGCTGCGGTTGCCGCAGATGCCCGCCTACCACCTGATCCGCCGCGATCGCAAGGGGATCACGATGGTCAACATCGGCGTGGGACCGTCGAACGCGAAGACGATGACCGATCACATCGCCGTGCTGCGGCCGCACGCGTGGATCATGCTCGGGCATTGCGCGGGGCTGCGCAACACGCAGCGGCTCGGCGACTACGTGCTGGCGCACGGCTACGTGCGCGAGGACCACGTGCTCGACGCCGACCTGCCGCTGTGGGTGCCGATCCCGCCGCTGGCCGAGATCCAGGTCGCGCTCGAGACCGCGGTCGCGCAGGTCACGCAGCTGCAAGGCTACGAGCTCAAGCGCATCATGCGCACCGGCACCGTCGCGTCGGTCGACAACCGCAACTGGGAGCTGCTGCCGCATCACATGCCGATCCGCCGCTTCAGCCAGAGCCGCGCGGTTGCGCTGGACATGGAGAGCGCGACGATCGCCGCCAACGGCTTCCGTTTCCGCGTGCCGTACGGCACGCTGCTGTGCGTGTCGGACAAGCCGCTGCACGGCGAGCTGAAGCTGCCCGGCATGGCGAGCCACTTCTATCGCGCCAGCATCGACCAGCACCTGCGGATCGGCATGCGTGCCGTCGATCTGCTGCGCCGGCAGGAGGTCGAGCAGCTGCACAGCCGCAAGCTGCGCAGCTTCGCGGAGCCGGCGTTCCAGTAACGGTTCAAGCCTTGGCGGCGTACCGGGAACGATTCGATTCGCTGACGGCGGACGTGGTATGATCTTCGTCATACCGAGTTCTGGCCATGCCGAAATCGAAGATCGCAGTCACGGTCGAGACTGAGTTGCTCGAGCGGCTCGATCAGCTGATCGCATCGAACCACTTCCCGAACCGCAGCCAAGCGGTGGAAGCGGCGCTCGCCGAGAAACTCGAGCGCCTGCGGCGTAACCGCCTGGCGCAAGAGTGCGCGAAGCTCGATCCGGAGGAAGAGCGGGCATGGGCGGAAGAGGGGCTGGACGCCGATCTGCAGCGGTGGCCGCGATACTGAGAGGCGAGGTCCGCTGGGCCGACCTCGAGCCGACGCGGGTTCACGAGCAGGCGGGCCGACGCCCGGTGCTGGTGCTCAGCCACGACGTGTTCAATCAGCGGTCGGGTACGGTGATCGCCATGGCGCTGACGAGCCAGGAACCCAAGGCGGGCTTCCCGCTGACGCTCGAGCTGTCCGCGGCGGGCTTGCCGAAACGTTCATGGGTGAAGATGAGCCAAATCCGGACGCTTTCGAACGAGCGGATCGGTGCTCGGATCGCGCGCGCATCGGATGAAGAATTGCATCGGGTGCTCGACGGGTTGTACGAGATCATCGGCTGATCGGCAATGACTTCCACGCTGTTCCATCC